>NZ_JBQPXM010000006.1:0-269999 GCF_052245235.1 Pseudomonas sp. B392_1p | reverse complement strand
CGACGAGCTACCAGACTGCTCCATCCCGCGCCGGCCATTCTACTGATTGATGAGGACGTGTCAACCGATAGTTTTTAAGAATCAACAACTTGCGCAGAAAACCGATCGGCGGAAACGAAAAAGGCCACTCGATTGAGTGGCCTTTTTCTGTATCTGGTTGCGGGAGCAGGATTTGAACCTACGACCTTCGGGTTATGAGCCCGACGAGCTACCAGACTGCTCCATCCCGCGCCGGCCATTCTACTCGCCCATGCACTCCTGTCAACCGCCGGTAGGGGAAAACCCCGCACCGTCAACTGTTTAGCGTCACGGCGATGATAAACTTCCGCCTCCGACGCATGTCATGCGGGCTTTTATGAATTCATCCGTGCGCAAGATCATTCACGTGGATTGCGATTGCTTTTATGCCGCCATCGAAATGCGCGACGATCCGCGCCTGACGGGCAAACCCTTGGCGGTGGGCGGCTCGCCGGACAAGCGCGGCGTAGTCGCCACCTGCAATTACGAGGCGCGTGCGTACGGTATCCATTCCGCGATGCCGATGCGAACAGCGCTCAAGCTGTGTCCCGACCTGCTCGTCGTGCGCCCACGCATGGATGTCTACAAGGCTGTCTCCCGAGAAATCCACCAGATCCTGCGTGATTACACAGAGTTGATCGAGCCCTTGTCACTGGATGAGGCTTACCTGGACGTGACGGACAGCCCCTACTGTTCCGGCAGCGCCACGCGAATGGCCGCCGAGATTCGTCGGCGTGTGGCGTCGACGCTGAATATCACGGTGTCAGCTGGGGTGGCACCGAACAAGTTTCTGGCCAAGATCGCCAGCGACTGGCGCAAGCCCAACGGGTTGTTTGTCATCACGCCAAATGAGGCAGAGGATTTTGTGGCTCAGCTGCCGGTGAGCAAGCTGCACGGCGTGGGCAAGGTCACGGCAGATAAACTGGCGCGTTTAGGCATTCGCACCTGCCTGGAGCTTCGCGAGTGGGAACGCCTGACGCTGGTGCGCGAGTTCGGCAGTTTTGGCGAACGTTTATGGAGTTTGGCCCGTGGAATCGACAAGCGGCAAGTTGAGTCGGAGGGGCGGCGGCAGTCGCTCAGTGTGGAAAACACATTTGATCAGGATCTGCCCGATTTGCCGGCCTGCCAGCAAGAAATGGTCGATTTGTTCGATGAGTTGAATCGACGCCTGGCACGGCTGGATTCCAGCTATCGGCCTGGCAAGCCGTTCGTAAAGCTCAAGTTCCATGACTTCACCCAGACCACTCTTGAGCAGTCCGGTGCAGGACTTGATCTGGACAGCTATCAACAGTTACTGGCCCAGGCCCATGCACGTGGAGACAAGCCCGTGCGGCTGATCGGGCTTGGTGTGCGGCTGGTGGACTTGCGCAACGGGTTCGAGCAACTCAGCCTGTTTTAGGTCTCGGTCAACAGGCGGGTGAGACGCGGTGCCGCCCCTGGCCTGAGCAGGCGGCTGTGCGCGTTATGCATGAATCGATTTCAACGTCACAGCTGCAGGCGCATCGACAGGTCGACGGCCTTGATGTCCTTGGTCAGCGTGCCGAGGGAGATATAGTCGACGCCGGTTTCGGCCACGCTGCGCAACGTGCTGTCGGTGATTCCGCCGGACGCTTCGAGTTTGGCGCGTCCGGCATTAATGCGCACGGCCTCTCGCATGTCGTCGAAGTTAAGCTCGTCGAGCATGACAATATCGGCGCCTGCATCCAGCGCCTGCTGAAGTTCATCGAGGTTCTCCACTTCAACTTCCACGGACTTGCCGGGCGCGATCTGGCGTGCGGCATTGATGGCGTCGGCAATCCCGCCGCAGGCAGCGATATGGTTTTCCTTGATTAGAAACGCATCGAAAAGGCCGATGCGGTGATTATGGCAACCACCGCAGGTGACAGCGTATTTCTGCGCCAGGCGCAGACCGGGCAGGGTTTTGCGCGTGTCGAGCAGTTTGACCTGAGTGCCGGCAACCAGGTCTGCATAGTGGCGACAGCGAGTGGCCACGGCAGACAGCGTTTGCAAGAAGTTCAACGCGCTGCGTTCACCGCTGAGCAAGGCTCGGGCCGGTCCTTCCAAGGTAAAGAGAGTCTGGTTGGGCTCAACCCAGTCGCCGTCGGCGACCTGCCAATGCACGGCAACGCGGTCGTCGAGCTGGCGAAACACTCTATCGACCCAGGCCGTGCCGCAGATAACTGCCGCTTCGCGGGTAATAACCCGGGCGTGGGCCAGGCGTTCGGCAGGGATAAGTTGCGCAGTGAGATCGCCACTGCCGATGTCTTCGGCCAGGGCGCGACGCACATTGCTGTCGATTTCAGCGCTCAGATCGGCAAGGGTCAGATTGGGCATGGGGAACTCCTGGTTGGTCAGGCGGGGGATTATAAAGGTGCGTGCGAGACGATGCGCTAGGCATGTCGGCTGAAGTAGTCGTGCGGCCCCAGCCAAAGACTGGGGTTTGTTGATGATTGAGTGTGATCTGGGTCATGTCTGTACCGAAGCGCGCTTGTAGTTAACGTTCGGCAGTCAATAATTGTCTGTCAATTTGGCCTTATTGGCGCCGTAAGCTTGACGTCATGGATGGCGTCTCCAAGCGCTCTACTCGAAGGCAGTTCGCCAGTACCGATGCCGGAGACTCTCAATGAAAACCGAAGCCAAGGTAGTGCCGCTCGGCAAGGCGGCTGCATCATTTGCATCCGCAGTTCAGCCGCCTCGTCTGGCCCCTCCGTTGGCACGGGTGTGCGATGCCGCCTTGCCGCAACTCAAATTGGCTCTGCAATCCCTGTTCGAGAGTGCCGACGATACGCTGTTCGAGATGGCAAACCGGGCGGCCAGTAATACCGAGCAGAGCCTGTTCTTCGAGGCCATGCGTGAATTGCGCCTCAAGCGTCACGGCATAGTGCGCGACATGCTGGAGCGATTTCTCGACGGATTCACTCGTCTGAATCAATACGAGATTGGTCGGGATCCAGAGGTGGAGACGCCAGGTTACGACCATCTGGCGTTGGTACAGAATGACGAGTTGGAGGAGCGCGTCGCCGTCGACAGCATGGTGACCAAAGCCAAGGTCCGGTTGGGGATTGCCTTGAGTCACCTCACGGCCCGTTTCAATATGCTGACCAGCAAGAAGCTCGAGGAAAAGAGTCATCCTTTGGGCCCTGAGATGCTCTGCGAGGCGTTTCTCCTGTCCTGTGGCCAGGAGATGGATATCAGGGTCAAGCTGATCATTCTCAAGCTGTTCGACAAATTCTGCCTCGGCAGCCTGGACCAGCTCTATGCCGACGCGAACCAAATACTAAAAGACGCAGGTGTGCTGCCCGAATTGCAATCGGTTATGCCAAAGCGGCCCGTTAGCCGCAGCGGGGCATCCCTAGCGGAGCAAGCACAGGAACTGCCACCGATAGGTGAGATGGGGAGCGACGAAGCCTTTGGCGTGCTGCAGCAGTTACTGTCCCAGAGCCGCGGTGTCGGTCGGCCGGCTCCTGCTCAGAATGCCGACGCTCTGCCGATCACCCAACAGGATCTGATGCGCCTGCTGTCCCATCTGCAGCAAAGCGTGCCGGCTGGGGCGTTGGCTGAACAGGCGATCGATCTTCGCCAGCTAGTCGATAATCTGCTCAGTCGCGCCAGCGCGAAAAGCGGTAAGACGCGCGTGGTGGGGGAGGTGGATGACGATGTCATCAACCTGGTCGCGATGCTGTTCGAGTTCATTCTTGACGACCGTACGTTGCCGGACTCTCTCAAGGCGCTGATCGCTCGCCTGCAGATTCCCATGCTCAAGGTTGCAGTGCTGGATAAGGCGTTTTTCAGCCGCACCAGCCATCCGGCGCGACGCTTGTTGAACGAGATTGCCGCTGCTGCGCTTGGTTGGAGTGATCAGGACGACGCGCAGCGTGACAGCCTTTATCAAACCATCGAGGCCATCGTGCAGCGCCTGCTGAGTGACTTTGTCGATGATCCGCGCATTTTTGCCGAGCTGCTCGACGAGTTTACTGCCTTTATCGGCGCCCAGCGCCGCCGCAGTGAGTTGCTGGAGCAGCGCACGCGCGACGCGGAAGAAGCTCGGGCCAAAACCGAACTGGCGCGCCTGCAGGTCGAGCAGGCCTTGAACGCGAGGATGCTGGGCAAGACGTTGCCGCACATGGTGCTGCGTCTGGTGCACCAAGGTTGGAGCAAGGTGTTATTGCTCACCTGTCTTAAGCACGGAACAGACTCGCCGGCCTGGCAGGCGAACCTGGCCCGGCTGGATGAGCTGATCTGGAGTGTCACGCCGCCGGAAGGGGAGGAGGCACGCCAGCGCTTGCGTACCCTGGTACCTGAATTGCTCAGGGCCTTGCGTGCCGGGCTGGATGAGGCGGGTGTCGATTCCTTCGCCGCCCAAGAATGGTTGGGCTTGCTGGAGACGTTTTACCGGCATGGATTCAAGCGTCTTTCGCGCCAGGCGCAAGCCAATGTCATGCCTGGGAGCGTTGAGGTCGACCCTGCAGGGCAGGAGCCCGCCGAATCGGCCATGATGGCGGTCGTCGAGCAGCTTCAGTTACCGACGCCTCAGGAGCAATCTGCGGCCGTGGAGCCGGAAGTCGAGGGAAGTAATGACCCACAGGCGCTGCTTCAGGTGGACAATCTGCGCGTCGGCAGCTGGCTGGAAATCCACAAGGAAGACGGGACGAAGCTGCGTTGTAAGCTGGCGGCCTGGATCAAGCCCACCGGGAAATACATCTTCGTCAACCGCAACGGTATGAAGGTGCTGGAAAAGACCCGCAACAGCCTGGCAGCGCAATTCCAGCGCGGAGCAATACGTCTGCTTGACGATGCCTTGTTGTTCGACCGAGCGCTGGAATCGGTAATTGGCAACCTGCGGCGGCTCAAGGCTGAGTGAGCATCTGAAATAAAGCATCAGTCGGGTTTGCTTCGTAGATCACTTCCACGTGCGTTTGGCCGCGCTGCCATCGACGCTGCGCAGAAAGCGGGTACGGGCCATTGTCTTCCCCGCGGTACATTGACGCCTGCCCGGGCGCGTTATACAAACACCTCCCTGCGCCTACCATAGTAATGGTGGGCTGGCGCTGTGGACTGGAGTAGATATGAGCGCGTTTTCCCGGGCGGCTTTTTGGGTGTTGGTGTTGAGTTCGGTGGTTTTGACCCTGTCGCTTGGGGTGCGCCATGGTTTTGGCTTGTTTCTGGCGCCGATGAGTGCTGATTTCGGTTGGGGCCGCGAAGTGTTCGCCTTCGCCATCGCACTGCAGAATCTCATCTGGGGTCTGGCCCAACCCTTTACCGGCGCGCTGGCGGACCGTTACGGTGCCGGGCGAACGGTGGTGATCGGGGGCATTCTGTATGCGTCTGGCCTGGTGCTGATGGGGTTGTCCGATACCCCGTTGGGGCTGTCCATGAGCGCCGGGGTATTGATCGGCCTGGGGTTGTCGGGCACGTCCTTTTCCGTGTTGCTCGCCGCTGTGGGTCGTGCGGCTACGCCGGAAAAACGCAGCATGGCCATGGGTATCGCAGCGGCGGCCGGGTCGTTTGGCCAGTTCGCCATGTTGCCTGGCACCCTGGGGTTGATGGATTGGTTAGGCTGGTCGTCTGCGCTGTTGGCACTGGGCCTGATGATTGCCTTGCTGGTTCCGCTGGGTGCCTGCCTGCGCGAAGCGCCGGCTCCAGCAGCAACCCAATACACCCAAACCCTGGGCGAGGCGCTGCGCGAGGCGGCCGGGCATTCCGGCTTCTGGTTGCTGGCGCTGGGTTTTTTCGTGTGCGGCTTTCAGGTGGTGTTCATTGGCGTGCACCTGCCTGCCTACCTGGTGGATCAACACCTGCCGGCCTATGTCGGCACTACGGTGCTGGCGCTGGTCGGGCTGTTCAATATCTTCGGCACCTACGGCGCCGGTTGGCTGGGCGGACGTATGTCCAAGCCACGCCTGCTGGTCACGCTGTATCTGTTGCGCGGCGTGGTGATTGTCGCCTTCTTCTATACACCGCTAACCGAATGGACGGCTTACGCGTTCGGCATGGCTATGGGCTTGCTGTGGTTGTCCACCGTACCGCTGACTAATGGCACGGTGGCGACTCTGTTCGGCGTGCGCAACCTGTCAATGTTGGGTGGACTGGTCTTCCTGTTCCACCAATTGGGTTCGTTCATGGGTGGCTGGCTGGGCGGCTATGTGTATGACCGGACGGGCAGCTATGACCTGGTTTGGGAAATTTCCATTCTGCTCAGCCTGATGGCCGCATTGCTCAATTGGCCGGTGCGCGAGCAGCCGGTGGAGCGTCTGCGTGTCTCGGGGGCTTCGGCATGAACAGTTGGCGCCTGGGCATGGCTGCGCTACTGGTGGGGCTAGGCTTGCTGTTGGCGCTGGCCTGGTGGGGGTGGAGTCGCGGTGGGTTGGCGCTATTGCAGATTGGGATGGTGTGTTAGGGCGACTGCTTTATTACGGCACTGATCACAAACCTTCGGTGTGAGAATGCCAGCCACAAAAAACCGGACCACTGGGTCCGGTTTTTGTGGCTGGCGTAACGCTTAGAAGCGGTAGGTCAGCTGTGCGGCCAGGCCATGGGCAGAGTTTTCATACTCGGCGTTGTAGCCGGTCTGGTTCACTTCGCCCTTGTCTTCCTTCAGGTAGGAGTAGGCCAGGTCCAGGGTTGTATCCTGGTCGATATTCCAGCCTGCGCCGAACGACAGGATGGTGCGATCCGACACCGGGATGCGTGTGGTGCGGTGAGTGTCGTTGGTCGGCGACTCGTCGAGGGCCAAGCCGGCGCGCAGAACCCACTGCGGGTTCAACTGGTAGGCGGCGCCGACAGCGAAGCTCCAGGTGTCTTCCCATTTCAGGGGTTCTTCGCGCTTGCCAAGAATGGCGCCCGCTACGGGGTTACTGGTTTCGTTTTCGACGATCAGAGCATCCAGGCGGCTCCAGCGCGTCCAAGTAGCGCCGCCGTACAGGGTCCACTGGTCATCCAGGCGGTAGGTCACCGAGGTGTCGACGGATTCCGGGAGGGTAATGTCAACGCTGGCGTCGTATTTGCCCTCTAGCAGGGGAGCTACGGCAGCAGGCACATTACTGACTTTGGTATCGCCTTCCAGGCCGTACTTGACCTTGGAGTGATAGGTCAGGCCCCAGGTCAATTGCTCGGTCAGATCAACCAGCACGCCGAGGTTGTAGCCATAGGCGATATCGTCACCCTCGATCTCAACATCTACATCCGGGCCTGGAACTCCCAGAGCACCCGGATTCACATTGCTGGTCAGCTTCCCATAAACCCGGCTGATCACCAGGCCACCACCTACCGACACCTGATCGTTGATCTTGTAGCTGAGGGTCGGCTGCAGGTTGACCACTTCCACTTCGCTGGTCACGCCGTGGTAGCGGCCCATGTGGCCTTTTTCGTAATCGCTGATGACCGCAAAAGGCACGTACAGGCCCAGGCCGAAGTGCATCTTGTCGTTGATCGGAGTGACGTAGTAACCGAAGGGTACAGTGGCAAACGGCACCATATCGCCGTCTGTAGAGCCGGTACCGCCGGTGGCTTCGATATCCGTTTCCGCATGAATAAACGCCAGACCGCCACTCACTTCGCGACGTTCAAGCTTGGACATGCCGGCGGGGTTGCCTGCAACAGTGCTGGCATCCAAGGCTGCGGACGAGCGACCGGCGAAGGCGGTGCCCATGCCGCTGGCGCTGTGTTCGTTGATTGCCAGTCCGTTGGCCATGGCTTGGCTCGACAGTGCGCCAATGGTGATTGCCAATGTTGTTTTTATCCAGGCGTGTTTCATGGGTACTCCGGTAAGGTAAAACGAGGGGCGAAACTAGCAGGGTTTTTTACGCATCTCCAGTTGCAACCCCTCTAAATCAATGCTTTGCGACGCATCTGGAGTGGGTTAGCGATTAATGGCCTGCTTGGAATAGCGGTAAAAACTAGCCTTTTGAAGGCCGTCTGGCTGTAGCTTTTTGTAAGCGAAACGAAGGACCCACGGTTGTTTTATGACCCCTTGGCCACTGGCCTAGCCGGATCGGTGATCCATTCGCTCCAGGAGCCGGCATACAACGGGGCCAGGGGAAAGCCCGCCAAGCTGAGGGCGAACAGGTTATGGCAGGCCGTCACGCCGGAGCCGCAATAGGCGACCAGGTGCCGGGGATCTCGCCCGGCAAGCAACTGTTCGAAGCGCTGGCGTAGCTGTTCGGCAGGGCGGAAGTGGCCGTCACTGCTCAGGTTGTCGCTAAACGTGGCGCATTGCGCACCGGGGATATGCCCGGCGACTGGATCCAGCGGCTCTACCTCTCCGCGAAAGCGCGGCAGGGCGCGAGCATCCAGCAGCGTCAGGTCGGCGGCGCCAAGGCGTTGTTGCAGCTCTGCGGCGTTAACCACCAAACGCTCATCCGGCTGACCCGCGAAATCACCCGGGGATGGTACTGGCACTTTTTCGGTAATTGGCAGGCCCGCGGCTTGCCAGGCCTTGAAGCCACCATTCAGCACAAACACGTTATCGCGTTTGCCCAGCCAGGCCAGCAGCCACCAGGCGCGGGTGGCGAAAGCGGTGGGGCCGTCATCGTAGAGCACCAGAGTGCTGTCGTTGCGCACGCCCCAGGCGCGCAGGCGCTCGATCATTTGTCCGGGGGCGGGTAGGGGATGGCGGCCGGTCACGCCTGGCTGGACCGGCCCGGACAGGTCGGTTTCCAGATCGGCGAAGCGGGCACCGGGTATGTGGCCCTGTGCATAGGCGTTGCGGCCATAGGCGGGATCGTCCAGGGCGAAGCGGCAGTCGAGGATGACCAGGCGCGGCTCATCGAGACGCTTGGCCAGTTCCTGGGACGTGAATAGCTGTGCATGAGACATGAGCGGGATACCTGTGTCGTGGACATAAGTACGGACATCTTAAGCCGAGAGATTTCTGCTCCAGTGTATGTCGCCTACTACCCATGCCTGAAGATGTTGGGAGAGCTCATGTCCAGCCTGCATTCCATCAGTGAAAGTGCCACCCTGGCCCGGCGCCTCGGTGTGATTAGCGGGACGGTGCTGGTCACCGCCTGGTTCTGTTGTCTGATTATGATCCGCGCGGCGTGCGGGCGTTTACGTCGGGGCCAGGTTGATGAATATGCCCGGCAATGGTCGCGCCTGTTGTTGCGTCTGGTGCGCATGCGCCTCGATGTTCAGGGAGGGCTGCCGGACTTCAACGATGGGCGGCGCTATATCATCCTGTGCAACCATTCCAGCCATTACGACATACCCGCCACCTTTGCCAGCCTGCCGGGGTCGATTCGCATGCTGGCGAAAAAGGAGCTGTTTGCCATTCCGCTGTTCGGCGCCGCCTTGCGTAGCGGGGAATTCCCTTCCATAGACCGGCGCAATCATCAGCAGGCAGTCAAGGATCTGCAGCAGGCACAACGCATGCTGGAAAGCGGCATCGTCCTCTGGGCCGCTCCCGAAGGCACCCGGTCTCCCGATGGGCAATTGCAGCCGTTCAAGAAAGGCTGCTTCCACCTGGCGCTGGAGACCAACGCCGTGATTGTGCCGTTGGCCATTCGCGGCATCCACGCGGTTTTGCCGGCGCGCAGCTGGCGGATGAATTTGGGATTGCCGGTTGAGCTGCAAGTCGGCGAGCCTCTGGATGCCAGCCGCTACAGCGTCGAGCAGCTACCCGAACTGATGAACGAAACTCGCGCCCGGCTGCAGGCCATGCTTGACCAGCCGGTCGAGCAGGCCCAGGACATGGCAGACCCGCAACTGGGACTGGCCGGATGAGCTTCTGAAATATCACCTTGAGGCAGGAAGCCATCGAAGGTTGTGATGGCCCTCTGCGGCGAAGAGCGGGACCAGTTGATCGGTCGGTGCAATGTCGGCGACTGGGGATATACTGCGCGCCTGAACCGAGGAGAGCCGTGTGCCCATCGATATTCACTGGATCCGTGACGACGCCAGCCTGGCGCAACACTGCGCTGCCTGGCGCACCCAGCCCTTCGTGGCGCTTGATACCGAATTCATGCGGGTCGATACCTTCTATCCGAAGGCCGGCCTGATACAGGTTAGTACTGGGCAGGGCGCCTATCTGATCGACCCTCTACTGATCCGCGACTGGTCAGCCTTTGCCTTGCTGCTGGATGATCCTGCGGTGATCAAGGTATTGCACGCGTGCAGCGAAGACCTTGAAGTCTTCCAGCGCCTGACCGGTACGCTGCCTGCCCCGTTGTATGACACCCAACTGGCTGCGGGCTATTTGGGGATCGGGTTTTCCATGGGCTATTCGCGACTGGTCCAGGACGTGCTGAACATCGAACTGCCCAAGGGTGAAACCCGCTCCGACTGGCTGCAGCGTCCGCTCACCGAATTGCAGGTGGCCTATGCCGCCGAGGATACCCAGCATCTGGCCGAGGTTTATAAACGTCTCGATGCCCGGCTCAGCGATGAAAAGCGTGCCTGGCTGCTGGAGGACGGCGCGGAACTGGTTGCCAACCTGCGGCGCGAAATCGACCCGGACGAACTGTACCGCGAGGGCAAGCTGGCCTGGAAACTGTCGCGCCAACAATTAGCCGTATACCGCGTGCTGTACGCCTGGCGCGAGCGCGAGGCCAAGCGTCGCGACGTGCCGCGCAACCGCATCGTGCGTGAGCATTCCCTGTGGCCCTTGGCGCGCTTTCAGCCCACCGATCTCGGTGCATTGATGCGTATTGAGGAAATGCATCCGCGTACCGTGCGCCAGGACGGTGAAACATTGCTTGCGTTGATCCGCGATGCTGCTGCAACGCCACAGGAGCAGTGGCCTGCACCGGTGCCGGAACCGCTGCCGCTGGAAGCCAGTGCACTGCTGAAGAAACTGCGCGCGGTGGGCCAAGCTGAGGCGCAGCGCCTGCACATGGCGCCAGAACTGATGCTGCGCAAGAAATCACTGGAAGCCCTACTGAAAACCGGCTTCCCCAACGGGCCTTATCAACTGCCCGATAACCTGCGTGGCTGGCGCCGTGAACGCATGGGCCAAGCCCTGCTTGATACCTTGGCTGCCAGTGGAGAGTCCGCATGAAATGCATTTGCTCCATCTACAGAAGCTCGCGCAAGCGCGAGATGTATCTCTATGTGCAAAAGAGTGAAGCGCTGAGTCGCGTGCCGGAAGGGCTGATGGCCGTGTTCGGCACACCGCAGCTGGCTTTTGAAATGGTGCTCACGCCGCAGCGGCAACTGGCTCGGGAAGATATCCATAAGGTTTTGGAGAACCTCCAAACCCAGGGCTACCACCTGCAGATGCCGCCAGTGGACGATGAAGACGACTACATCCAACACCTGCCGGAAGAGCTGCTGCGCATGAGCGATCCGCTGTAAGGCGGCGAATGGCCGCTTGGTTTTTTGAATGGAGGTAGGGGCCAGCTTGCTGGGCGATCCGTTGCAATAACGTATTCCAATCCCGGCAAGCTGAACTGTAGGAACGCGTCTTACCCAGTGCCGACAGGGTGTGGCAAGCAGGCCGGCAGTCACCTGTGCTTGGCGGGATCGAGCAGCGGGACTAGACTAGCGCGCCCTGATTCCTGCCCGTGATGCCATGGCCGCCAAAGTCCAACCCTTCTGGAAACGCAAGACCCTCGATCAACTCGATCAGGAAGAATGGGAGTCGCTGTGTGATGGCTGCGGCCTGTGCTGCCTGCAAAAACTCGAAGATGAGGATGACGGCAGCGTCTATTACACGCGTATCGCCTGCAAACTGCTGGATCTGAAGACCTGCCAGTGCAGCAATTACACCCAGCGCCGTCAGCATGTCCCGGATTGCATTCAGCTCACACCTGCCCAAGCAGACCAATTCAAATGGCTGCCGCCCACCTGTGCCTACCGTCTGGTCGCCGAAGGCAAAGACTTGCTGCCCTGGCACCACTTGGTTTGTGGGGATCCCGATGCGGTCCACCAGGCCGGTATCTCCCAATCCGGCAAGATGCTCAGTGAAAACAGCGTGGCCGCTGATGACTGGGAAGACTATCTGATTTTCCGCGCCGGTTGAGTTCCCGGGGATAGATCGGCTCTACTACCGGTCTTTATTCATCTGTCGCCCTGGAGCCGTCACGATGATTTCCCGTACCTCGCTGCTGTGTGTTCTGTTGATCTGTGCTGCCCCCGTGTGGGCCGCGAAAAAAACCGACCTCGATTACCGGGTGCGCTTTCTGCCCGGCAGCGACCAGGCTGAGGTCAGCCTGCACCTGGAAAGAGGCCAGGCGGTACGCGAACTGGATTTCAACCTGGGTGCCGACGGCCGTTATAGCGATTTCAAGGCGGACGGTGATTGGCAGGTAGAGAAAGACGGCGAGGCGGAACGGGGCAAGTGGTCTCCTGCCCAAGGTAAAGCGACGCTCAGTTACCGGGTGCGCATCAGTCATCAGCGTGATTCCGGCAGCTATGACGCGCGTATGACCGAAGACTGGGTGCTGCTGCGCGGAGATGACTTGGTCCCTCCGGCGCGGCTGGCGTTGCGCGATAACATGGAGTTGGTGTCCCGCCTGCAATTCGACTTGCCTGATGGCTGGAAAAGTGTGGAAACCGGCTGGCCAAGGGTCGGCACGCACCGTTTTCGCATCGACAATCCGTCGCGGCACTTCGATCGTCCAACCGGCTGGATCCTCGCAGGCAAGATTGGCACCCGCCGCGCACGTCTGGGCATGACCGATGTCACCGTGGCGGCGCCGTTGGGTGAGGGCATGCGACGCATGGACATGCTCACCGTGCTGACCTTTATCTGGCCGCAAGCACAGACGATTTTTCAGCGCGATCCGGCCAAGGTGCTGATCGTCGGGGCCGGTGAGCCTATGTGGCGCGGGGGGCTGTCCGGGCCGCATTCGCTGTTCATGCACGCGGACCGCCCTGTGGTCAGCGAAAACGGTACCAG
Source organism: Pseudomonas sp. B392_1p (assembly GCF_052245235.1). Taxonomy (NCBI): domain Bacteria; kingdom Pseudomonadati; phylum Pseudomonadota; class Gammaproteobacteria; order Pseudomonadales; family Pseudomonadaceae; genus Pseudomonas; species Pseudomonas sp. B392_1p. Next base: position 257,146 of record NZ_JBQPXM010000006.1, on the reverse strand, counting down.
CTCTTTATTGCATGAGCTGGTGCATGTGCTCGGCCGCATTGGTGACCATGACCGCAGTGACTGGATCAGTGAAGGAGTGGCCGAGTATTACGCCATTGAATTGCTGCGTCGTTCCGGAGGGATGACCGAGGAGCGCTACCAGCAGGTGCGCAAGCATCTGAGCAATTGGAGTCGTGACATTAAGACCCTGCGGGGCGAGAGCTCAAGCGGGCCGGTGACCGCGCGCGCTGTGCTGCTGCTGCAGGATCTGGATCAGGAAATTCGCAAGCGTACCGAAGGACGGCGTACGCTGGATGATGTCACCCGGGGCCTGATGCGCCTGGATACCGCCAGCACCGAAGATTTCATTGCGATCAGCGAAAACGTCATGGGTGGCCCTTCGAAAGTATTGGATACGCGCTTGCTGCGCTGATCAAGCGTGACCCGCCTCGCGTTCTGGGCATTCCGGCTGGAATTGCAGGTGGAGGGGACTACTTTCGTAGCGAGCGGCGTCAGCCGTCATCTCTAGGACTTGATAATTACAAGGATTTAATACCAATGCGCAAGCTGCTCCCGACCTTCTTCTTCGCCGTTCTGGCATCCACTTCCGTCGCAGTATCGGCGGCTGAATCGGCGAAGCCGGTGACTGCCAAACCCGTTGCCACCCAACAGGTCGCCGGTGGCAAGATCAATCTCAATACCGCCGATGCGGCCACCCTGGAACGTGAACTGAAAGGTATCGGTGCGGGCAAGGCGCAAGCCATCGTGGCCTATCGTGAGGCTCACGGCCCGTTCGCCTCGGTGGATGAGTTGCTCGAAGTAAAGGGGATTGGTGCCGCAACCCTGGAAAAGAACCTGGAAAAATTGTCCCTCCAGTAATCCGGCTCGATGGAAATAACGCCATGTCTCCCTGCGGGACATGGCGTTTTTTTATACTTCGAAGAAAGATGTTGGCCGCCTGCCGTGACGGAGTCCGCTGGTTTGAGCCGTTTATCAGGGCCGTTGCGGCAGGCATGCACGCTGCAATTAAACTGCCGCAGCGGTGTAGCCTGCCTCGCGGACGAATCCGCTCGTACATCGATCAAGGTATTTTTGATTGGGCTGCGGCAGCGTACCCCATGTTGAGCAGCACCTCGGCGATGCCCATGCCAACCGCTACAGCGTGCCGCGCAGGGCGCGTTCGAACAGTAGGCGGTATTCATCGGCGCTGAAGGCGATCGGGTTGGTGCCAGCCGAAGGGTCGGCGGCGGCCATCTGGCCGAGTAGCTCGCTGTGACGGTCATCGATACCGAGTTCTCGCAAGCTGTGCGGAATGCCGATCTCGGCCCGCAATGCCAGAATCCATTCCAGCACACCGGCAAAACCTGGCCAAGGCAGTTTCAGGTGTCGGGCCAGGCGCTCCATGTGCCCTTTGATCGCACCTTGGTTGGCCTGCAATACATAAGGCATCAAGACCGCGTTGAGCAGCCCGTGATGAGCGTCGTACAACGCGCCCAGCGGATGGGCCAGTGCATGCATGGCACCCAGCCCGCGCTGGAACGCGGTGGCGCCCATGGTCGAGGCGACCATCATTTGCAGGCGTGCCTCGATATCGTCGCCCCGTGCCACGGCACGCGGCAGATAGTCGTGCACCAGGCGCATGCCTTCCAAGGCGATGCCTTCGGCCATCGGGTGGAACAGCGGCGAGCAAAACGCTTCCAGACTGTGCGACAGGGCGTCCATACCGGTTGCCGCGGTGATTTTTGCCGGCAGGCCCAGGGTCAGCTGAGGGTCCAGTATGACCAGGTCCGGCAGCATGCGCGGGTGAAAAATGATGCGCTTGACCTGTGCTTCTTCATCGGTGATTACCGAGGCGCGGCCCACTTCCGAGCCGGTGCCAGCGGTGGTCGGCACCGCCACCACCGGGGCCATGCCGGCCACGTTGACCCGCTCGCTGTTGTCACCGATGTCCTCGAAATCCCACAGCGAACGGTCCTGGCCGACCATCAGTGCGATGGCCTTGCCGGCATCCAGAGCTGAGCCGCCGCCAAAGGCGATCACGCCGTCATGCTGGCCCGCCTTGAACGCGGCCACTCCGTCGCTGATGTTCTGTCCCGTCGGGTTGCCCTTGATGGCCGAAAAGACGTCGATCTGCAGCCCCGCCGAGCGGCAAGAAATCACGGTTTGTTCAATCATCGGCAGTGCTGCCAGCCCCGGATCGGTAACCAGCAGCGGGGCATTCATGCCCAACTGCTTGCATGCCTGCGGCAGCTCGCCGATCCGTCCCGCGCCAACACGGATGGCAGTGGGGTAATTCCAGTTCATCTGGTAACGCTTCAGGTCCATTGAGCGCCTCATAACTGCGTCTTGAAGTGAAAAGATTTGGGGCGAGTCAGGTGGTCATAGCCCAGCGTCGACAGCGTGCAGCCGCGCCCGGAATTCTTCACGCCGGTCCAGGCCAGCGCCGGGTCGAGGTAGTCGCAACGGTTGAGAAAGACCGTGCCGGTGTCCAGACGATCCGCCAGGGCCAGTGCAGTGGTCTCATCGCGGCTGAAGATTGCTGCGGTCAGGCCAAATTCGCTGTCGTTCATCAACGCGACGGCTTCATCGTCGTCGCGCACTTTCTGGATGCCGACCACGGGACCAAAGGATTCTTCGGTCATCACCCGCATGGCATGGTTCACGCCGGTCAGCACCTGCGGAGCAAGATAGGCCGAACCGGGCTGGTCGAGGGGGAAATCGGCCGGGTCGATGTGCGTTTTTGCGCCTTTGGCCACGGCCTCGGCGATCTGCTCACGCACGAAGTCCGCCGCGGCAGGGCGCACCAGCGGTCCCAGGGTGGTTTTGGCGCTGTCGGGACGGCCGAGCCGATAATGCCGAACCAGTGCCACCGCTTGCTCGACAAATGCGTCGTAGACGGATTCGTGCACGTAAATGCGCTCAATGGCGCAGCACGACTGCCCTGAATTGAAAAAGGCGCCGTCTATGGTGGTCTCCACCGCATGCCGCAGGTCCGCATCGGCACGCACGTAGGCCGGGTCCTTGCCGCCCAGTTCCAGCCCGCTATTAATGAAGCGTCCGGCCGCCGCGTGCTCCACCATCGCGCCGCCGGCCTCCGAGCCGGTAAACGCCACATGCCGCACCGCCGGGGCGCGGATCAACTGTTCGGTGTCTTCATGGCTCAGGTGCAGGTATTGAAAGACGCCCGCCGGCAGACCTGCTTCGGCAAAGGCTTCCACCATGCGTTCGGCGCACAGCGGGGTTTGCGTCGAGTGCTTGAGCAGCACAGTGTTGCCGGCCAGCAGCGCTGGCACCACGCTGTTCACCGCCGTCAGATAGGGATAGTTCCAGGGAGCGATTACCAGCACCACGCCCAGCGGCTCGCGACGGATGAAACGGATAAAACCGGGCTTTGCGGGCAGATGAATATCAGCCAGTGCCTGCTCGGCAATATCCGCCATGTGGCTGGCGCGCTCGACGAAACCGTTGATTTCGCCCGCGGCGTAGCGGATCGGCCGCCCCATCATCCAGCACAGTTCTTCTGCCAGTTGGGTTTCCTTGGCGCTGAACAGGCTGATCGCCTCACGGGTCAGGGCGATGCGTTGGGCCAGCGGTGTGCTTTTCCAGTCCTGTTGTGCCCGCTCGGAGCGGGCCACAGCGTCGGCAATCTGTGTGCTGGTGGCCAGGGGGCGTTCGACGTAGACGGAGCCGTCAATAGGGGAAATGCACTGCAATGAGTTCATGCTCGGCCTCCACAAGGCGCGTTGTGAGGTGGTCTGCATCTGCTCAGATGATCTCGAAGTAGCGATCCAGTTCCCAATCGCTGACATGCCGGCGGAACTCGCGTTCCTCCCATTCGCGGGTGGCGGCGAAATGATCGACGAACGCGTCGCCAAACAGGTCGCGCGCCGCGCTGGAGGCTCTCAGGCGTTGTGCCGCCTCCCACAGCGTAGTTGGCAGGGCCAATTCGGGCGGATGTTGCATGGCATAGGCGTTGCCGCTGATCGGGGGGGCGAGTTGCCACTGGTTGAGGATGCCGTACAAACCAGAACCCAGTACGGCAGCCAGGGCCAGATAAGGGTTGGCATCGGCCGCGCCGAGGCGGTATTCGACCCGTTGCGCCTTGTCGCTGCCGGGAATCACCCGCAGCGCGGTGGTGCGATTTTCTACCCCCCAGGTGGCATCGGTGGGCGCCCAGTAACCGGGCACCAGGCGCCGATAGCTGTTCACGGTGGGGGCCAGCAGGCACAGCAGTTCGGGCATCAGGCGTTGCTGGCCGGCGACGAACTGACGCTGCAGCTCACTCATGCCGTAGGCATCGGCGGGATCATGAAAGGCTGATTTCCCGGAGGCGCGCTCGCGCAGCGACATATGGATGTGCCCACTCTGGCCCGGCATGTCGGCGGACCATTTGGCCATGAACGTGGCCATCAATCCTTTGCGCTGTGCCAGTACCTTCATGAACGTCTTGAACAGCGCGGCCTTGTCGGCGGCTTCGGTGATGCGATCCACGGTAATTGCCGCCTCGATCACGCCCGGGCCGGTTTCCGAATGCAGGGTTTCCAGGGGGAAATCCATGTCTTCGCACAGCTCGAGGATCTCGTGGTACAGCTCGGCATGCACCGAGTTGCGCAGGGTCGAATACCCAAACCAGTCAGGGCTCAGGTTCTTCAGGTTGCGAAACCCCTTGGCGCGAACCGAATGCGGGGTTTCGTCGAACAGAAAAAACTCATACTCCAGGGCGGCGAGTGGATCGAAGCCCATCGCCTTGCAGCGCTGAACAACGCGCAGCAGCGTGCCGCGCGGACAGATCGCCTCGGCCTGCTGGTCGAACTCGGCGATGAACAACAGCATGCCGTTCTCGAATGGGATTTCCCGGCAGCTGTGCGGCACGATACGCACCGGCGCATCCGGGTAGGCGGTGTGCCAGCCGGTGTACTGCACGTTGTCGTACAGCTGGTCCTTCACATCCCAGCCAAGCACCACATCGCAAAAGCCGCTGCCATGTTCCAGCGCAGAGAAGAATTTGCTGCGGTTGATGTATTTGCCGCGCATCACCCCGTCAATATCGAACACGCCGACCTTCACATGGGTGAGGCCGCGCTCCTCGACGATGCGCCTGGCGTCCTCAATGGTCTTTACGTCCCTTGGATTGAGCATGAACCCCCCGTCAATCTCTCGTTATGGCTAGCGTGTCGTTGTCTGTTCCGGTGGCAGGGTATGGCGGTTGTCAGCGGTAGGGTGCGCCTGCCTTGGCCATCAGCGCGTTGTATTGTTTGAAAATCTCCACGACCCTGGCGCAACGCGGGCTGGTCTTGGCGATTTCGTCCCAAAACTTTTGCGCCTCGTTCTCCACGGTTTGCCATTGCTCGGCGGGAATCGAGGTCAGCTCCAGTTTGCTGCCTTCCACGCGCAGCTTGGCCTCGCCGCCCCAGTACCAGTGCTGGCGGTAGTAGTGGGAGCTGTCCATGCACAGCTTGAACAGGGTTTTGAGGTGCTCGGGTACCTCGTTCCACTTGTCCGAATTGGCGAAGTAGGAACCGATCCAGGCGCCGGAAATGTTGTTGGTCAGGAAATACTTGGTGACGTTGGCCCAGCCGACCGTGTAGTCCTCGGTAATCCCCGACCAGGCGATACCGTCCAACTCACGGGTCTGCAGTGCCACCTCGACGTCTTCCCACGGCAAGGTCACCGGGATCACCCCGAAGCGGGTGAGAAACTTGCCGGCAGTGGGGAAAGTGAAAATGCGCTTGCCCTTGAGGTCGTCAAGACTGCGTATCGGCTCGACGGTGGCGAAGTTGCACGGGTCCCAGGCGCCGCTGCCAAGCCAGGTGACGCCCTTTACTTCGCCGTAGGCCTCGGCCCAGATCTCGTTGAGACCGTACTGGTGAAATAGCGCTGGTACGTCCAGGCTGTGGCGGGTAGCAAACGGGAAGTAGCCACCGAACACCGAGATGTCCACCGGTGCGGCAATCGAGTCGTCATCGCTTTGCACTGCATCGATGGTGCCCCGCTGCATGGCGCGAAACAGCTCGCCGGTCGGCACCAACTGATCGGCGTAGTACAGCTTGATTTCCATGGCGCCGTTGGCCGCCTGGTTGAAGGCGTCGATGGACGGCTTGATCACGTGTTCACCCAACGCTGGGCCTGCGTAGGTTTGCAAGCGCCAGGTGATTTTCTTCGGCTCTTGGGCATAGATATGGGCTGAACCCAGGGCGGCGGTGCCGGTAGCCACGGCGGCGCCGGTCAGGAAACTGCGTCTTGTACTCATACCGTTCTCTCCAGGAAAGTCGATTCAGATTCATACAGCGCATGTGTCCCGATTCGTTCGGGGCGTGACGGCGTTACCGCTCGGTTGACGCGATTCATCCCGTTGCGGCCCCGTAATAGGATTGCGGCAGCCACAGGGCGATTTGCGGAAAGATCATCACCAGTGCCAGGGCGAGGATCATGACCAGTACGAAGGGGAAGACTGAAATATAGATGTCCCGCAAGCTCACCTCGGGCGGCGCCATGGCGCGCATCAAGAACAAGTTGTAGCCGAACGGCGGGGTGATGTAGGCGATCTGGCAGGTGATGGTGTATAGGATGCCGTACCAGATCAGATCGAAACCCAGGCTGCCCACCAAGGGGATGTACAGCGGTGCGACAATGACCAGCATGGCGGTGTCGTCAAGGAACATGCCCATGACGATGAAGGACAGCTGCATAAGGATGAGGACCTCCCACGGGCTCAGGCTCAGGCGGTCGAGGAACAGCATCTCGATAGCCTGCACCGCGCCGAGTCCGTCAAATACCGCACCGAAGCACAGCGCGGCGAGGATGATCCACATAAACATGCAGGTGATGCCGAGGCTCTTGCGCAGGGTGTTTTCCATGACCTCGCGAGTCAGTCGGCCCTTGACCAGCGCGGTGAAGGTGGCCGCGAGGGCGCCCACTGCCGAGCTCTCCACCAGGCTGGTGTAACCAAGCAGGAACAGACCGGTCATGCAAAAGAAGATGAACAGCGGGGCGATGCCCGCTTTGAGCAGTAATAATTTTTCGCGGCGACTGATCGTTTGACGTTCGACCATTGGCATGGCCGGGCCGAGGCTTGGGTTGCGCCAGCAGCGAATTACCACATACAGGGCGAACAGCGTCGCCATCAGCAAGCCAGGGAATACCCCCGCCAGCCATAGTTGGCTGACAGGCTGGCGAGCGATCATGCCGTAGAGCACCAGCACGACGCTGGGGGGAATCAGGATGCCCAGCGAACTGCCGGCCTGGATGACTCCGGTGACCATGATCTTGTTGTAGCCGCGGCGAAGCAGTTCCGGCAGGGCAATGCTGGCGCCGATAGCCATTCCGGCCACGCTCAGACCGTTCATGGCGGAAATGGCCACCATCAGGCCAATGGTACCGAGGGCCAAGCCACCGGGAAGAGGGCCCATCCAGACGTGGAACATGCGGTACAGGTCTTCGGCCAGGCCGGATTCGGAGAGCATGTAGCCCATGAACACGAACAGCGGCAGGGTCAGCAGCGGGTACCACTTCATCAGTTTCATCGCCGCGCTGAAGGCCATTTCCGAGCCGCCCTGGCCCCACAGCAGAAACGCCGCGCAGACGGCCACGAAGCCGATGGCGCCGAATACTCGCTTGCCGGTTAACAGCAGCAGCATCATCGAAGAGAACATCAGCAGGGCGATGTATTCGTAGCCCATTTACAAGGTCTCTCCGCGTGCGGCAGCGAGGTCCTTGAAGAAGATCGCCAGGACTTGCAGCAGCATCATGGCGATGCCGATGCACATGATGATTTTGATCGGCGCCATGCGCGGTGACCAAGCCGAGTAGCTGGTCTCGTTGTATTCCAGTGCGTAGTGAACCGACGAAATCCCGCCATAGAGCAGGAACACCAGGTAGAACAGCAGGAAACCCACCGTGCACAGATCGACAATGGCGCGGGTTTTTGGTGTCCAACGGCTGTAGAACAGGTCCATGCGCACGTGGTCGTCGAGCTGCAGGGAGTAGGCGCCGCCCAGCAGAAAGTACGCAACCATCAGGAATTGGGCGACCTCCAGGGTCCAGATTGCGGGGTCGGCGAAGGTCTTGCTGAAGATGGAATAGAACAGCACGCCGAGAATGGCGAAGATGAGGTACATGGCGAAGCGGCCGATGACCCGGTTCATGGTATCGACCGTGCGGACGAAGATCCTTATCGTCTGGCGCATCTTGAAACCCCTGACAACCCTGACGAGATCAGCCTAGACGAAGATTGGCCAGCGTGAATGGCGGCACGCATGCGTGGGTCTGTGGCGAGTGGTGCACGTCGCATTTGTCGCGATAAAAGCCGTGCATCCGGCGTAGACGCAGCCACACTGAGGCAAAGACCAGGAGGCTGACATGACCCCATTTGACCCCGCTCAGCGGCTGGCGCAGTTAACCGAGGAATATCGCAAGCGTGCCGAGGCTATCCGCCGCGACCTGACCAGCAAGCGCGATGCCGACTTTGCCGAGCAGGCCCAGGAACGGCAGAACGAGGAGGTTCTGGAGGCGCTATTGGCCGAAGCCGAAGCTGGCCTGCGCGAGGTGGGGCTGGCGCGCCAGCGTCTTGCCGAGGGGTATTACGGCGAATGCCAGCGCTGCGGTGAGGACGTCGAGGAGGCCAGGTTGCGGGCACTGCCGGCGGCGGCTTTGTGCTTGCGCTGTGCTGCGCTGACGAAATGATGTAGGGCATGTCAGGTGTAGGGTGGATCGCGCTTCATTGATCCACCGGGTGGCGCTCCACCGAGCGGAGCCGTGGTGGATGTAGAAAACGACATCCACCCTACGGTTCCTGCGCGCGCCGCCGCTTAGGATGGCGTTGAGCGCAGCATCAAGTTCAGCTTTTTAGCCATCGCCTGATGGCTATCGGCCCGTTACCGAGTGGGCAACTGGCCGTCCTCGCCCACCTATCCTGCAAAAGCCCAGGCAACGCTACTGGCTGTTAATGATGCTCGCGGGTGGCGCGGAATTTCACGTCGGGCCAGCGTTCTTCCATCAGCGATAGGTTGACCCGGGTCGGCGCCAGGTAGGTCAGGTGGCCGCCGCCATCGATGGCCAGGTTTTCATAGGCCTTGTCGCTGAATTCCTTGAGCTTCTTTTCATCGCTGCACTCGATCCAGCGGGCCGACCAGACGTTGATCGCCTCGTAGGCGCACTCGACCTTGTATTCCTCCTTCAAACGGCTGGCGACGACGTCGAACTGCAGCACGCCTACCGCGCCGAGGATGATGTCGTTGTTGCGCTCGGGGAAGAACACCTGGGTCGCGCCTTCTTCGGCCAGTTCCTGCAGGCCCTGGCGCAGCTGCTTGGATTTCAGCGGATCCTTCAGGCGCACGCGGCGGAACAGTTCCGGGGCGAAGTGCGGGATGCCGGTGAAGCTGATGTTCTCACCGGCGGTGAAGGTGTCGCCGATCTGGATGGTGCCGTGGTTGTGCAGACCGATGATGTCGCCGCCAAAGGCCTCTTCCAGGCGCTCGCGGTCGCTGGAGAAGAACGTCAGGGCATCGCCGATCTTGATGTCCTTGCCGATGCGCACATGGCGCATCTTCATGCCCTGCTCGTATTTGCCGGAGCACACGCGCATGAAGGCGATGCGGTCGCGGTGGCGCGGGTCCATATTCGCCTGGATCTTGAACACGAAGCCGCTGAAGGCTTCCTCGTTGGGCCGCACCTCACGCTCCTGGGTCATGCGTGGCAGCGGAGCGGGGGCCCAGTCGACGAAGGCGTCCAGCACATGGCTGACGCCGAAGTTGCCCAGCGCCGTACCAAAGAAGACCGGAGTCATCTTGCCCTGCAGATAGGCTTGCAGATCGAACTCGTGACAGGCGCCCTGGACCAGCTCCAGCTCTTCGACGAAGCGCTCGTACATGTCGCCGAGCAGCGCACGGGCCTCGTCACTGTCCAGACCCTGGATGATCTTATCCTCGGTACGCTCGTGGCCGTGGCCGGGGGTGTAGACGTGGATGCAGTCATTGGCCAGATGGTAGACGCCCTTGAAATCGCGGTAGCAGCCGATGGGCCAGGTGATGGGTGCGGCCTTGATGCTCAGCACTTCCTCGATTTCGTCGAGCAGTTCGATGGGGTCGCGGATGTCGCGGTCCATCTTGTTGACGAAGCTGATGATGGGGGTGTCGCGCAGGCGGCACACGTTCATCAGGGCGATGGTGCGTGGCTCAACGCCTTTACCGCCGTCGATCATCATCAGCGCGCTGTCCACCGCGGTAAGGGTGCGGTAGGTGTCTTCCGAAAAGTCCTCATGGCCGGGGGTATCGAGCAGGTTGATCATGTGCTCGCGGTAGGGAAACTGCATCACCGAGGTGGTGATGGAGATGCCGCGTTGCTGCTCCATAGCCATCCAGTCGGAGGTGGCGTGGCGGTCGGACTTGCGCGACTTCACCGTACCGGCGACCTCGATCGCCTTGCCCATCAGCAGCAAGCGTTCGGTGATGGTGGTCTTACCCGCATCCGGGTGAGAAATGATGGCGAAGGTACGGCGCTTCGCGACTTCGGCGGCCTGAGTGGTCATCGGAAAGGGAACCCGTCGACGAAAGTGTCGGTCTGTCAGAAAAGGCGGCGATTATAGCGGCAATTGAAGTGGCTGCGTTCGCCGCGCGGCAATCCGCAGAAGCGGTTTGCAGCTTTTTTCGGACATTTTGTTGTGAATCCTTGACAGGTTGAAAATCAATGCTGCTGAGGGGCACTTTTTGGTTGATCTCGCTCCCCCTTGGTCCTAAAGTTCGCGCCCGAACGCTGATGCTGGAAACGATCCATCCGGCTCAAGTACTGCCGACGAGACAGCAAGGTCAACCGTATCCAGGTTGACCTTTTTGCTTTCGGCGACATGCCTTGGGAAGTAGGCGAACCAAAGTGGGGAAACTGTCAGGCGTTCGCGGCCGTCCCTACGGCCATTCCACACACTGTTTTGTTTGTTTTGCCATTTGGAGTCCCAAGCATGTCGATCAAAGTCGAAGACTATTTCGCGCGCGCAACGTTTCAAAAAATGAAGGCATTTGCCGACCAGCATGAAACCCCGTTTGTGGTCATCGATACCGAGACCATCTCGCGGGCCTACGATGATCTGACGCGCTGCTTTCCGTTTGCCAAGATCTACTACGCAGTCAAGGCCAACCCGGCCACCGAGATCACCGAGCTGCTGCGTGACAAGGGCTCCAACTTCGACATCGCTTCGATCTATGAGCTGGACAAGGTGCTGAAGACCGGTGTCAGCGCCGACCGTATCAGCTACGGCAACACCATCAAGAAAGCGCGCGACATTCGTTACTTCTATGAAAAGGGGGTGCGCCTGTTCGCCACCGACTCGGAAGCCGACCTGCGCAATATCGCCAAGGCCGCGCCGGGTTCGAAGATCTATGTGCGCATTCTCAGCGAAGGTTCCACCACGGCCGACTGGCCGCTGTCGCGCAAGTTTGGCTGCCAGACCGATATGGCCCTGGATCTGCTGATCCTCGCCAAGCAACTGGGTCTGGTGCCCTACGGCATCTCCTTCCACGTGGGCAGCCAGCAGCGCGACATCGACGTCTGGGATGCGGCCATTGGCAAGGTCAAGGTGATCTTCCAGCGTCTCAAGGAAGAAGACGGCATCGTGCTGCAGATGATCAACATGGGCGGCGGCTTCCCGGCCAATTACATTGCCAAGACCAACAGCCTGGAAACCTATGCCGACGAAATTATCCGCTTCCTCAAGGAAGACTTTGGCGATGAGCTGCCGGAAATCATCCTGGAGCCGGGCCGTTCACTGATCGCCAACGCCGGCATCCTGGTCAGCGAAGTGGTGCTGGTGGCGCGTAAGTCGCGCACCGCGGTGGAGCGTTGGGTCTACACCGACGTAGGCAAGTTCTCCGGTCTGATCGAAACCATGGATGAATCGATCAAGTTCCCGATCTGGACCGAGAAAAAAGGCGAAATGGAAGAAGTCATCATCGCCGGCCCGACCTGCGACAGCGCCGACATCATGTATGAAAACTACAAGTACGGTCTGCCGCTCAACCTGGCCAGCGGCGACCGCCTGTACTGGCTGTCCACCGGTGCCTACACCACCAGCTACAGCGCAGTGGAATTCAACGGCTTCCCGCCGCTGAAGGCGTTCTACATCTAAGCGTTATCTGGCTCTGACGAATCCCGCTACGGCGGGATTCGTCGTGTTGGCGGCGGCCAATCTGGCTGGGGTTATGCAAACGTCGTCCTGTGGACGAACAGTCCGTTCGAGCGGCTCAGTTGCCTTCAATACAGGTCGCGTCGATAGCGTCCTGCTTCGCTCAGTTCTTCTACGCATTGTTCGCCCAGCAGCCCACGCAGTACCGAATCCACTTCGCGGCCCATGCCTTCCAGGCTGCCGCAAACCAGGACGCTGGCTCCGCGATCGATCCAGGCTCGTACCTCATCGGCGGCGTCGCGTAAGAGGTGCTGGACATATACCCGTTCCGCCTGGTCCCGTGAAAAGGCGCGATCCAGGCGGGCCAAGTGGCCGCTGTTTAGCCAGCCGTTCAGTTCCTCCTCGAAGAAACCATCATGCGCCGCGTTGCGTTCCCCAAACAGCAGCCAATGGCCACCCTGACCGCCTTGTTCGCATTCGCGCAAATGGGCACGCAGGCCGGCGAGTCCCGTGCCGTTGCCGATCAGGATCAGCGGCCCGGTGTTTGCAGCCAGTCGGAAACCTGGATTGGCACGAATGCGCAGGTCGATTCGCGTGCCCAAGGGGGCATGCCGGCAGAGCCAGCCGGAGCCCAGGCCCAAGGTGCCGTCCGAGTTTCGCATCAACCGGACCAGCAGCTCCACGTGCCCATCGGCCGGGCATGAAGCAATGGAATAGTCTCGGTGCGGCAGCAGCGGTAAGTGCTCGAGCAGTGCATCGGGGGAGTGGCCCGTATGGCTTTTCACTGGGGCTGTAAGTTTTCGGCGGGCCAGGTGGCGGGCCAGCGTCTGGCCGTTGCCGAGCGGGGTATCCCCCTGCAGATTCTGGGTGCTAAGCCATTGAGCTACAACCAGGGGCGGCTGACAGGGGCCGATTTCGGCGATATCGCCGGCTTGCCAGTGTTGCGCGTCATTCGGAGGTGCCAGACGCAGATAAAAGGCCGGCGCGCCCTGGCTGTCGGGGTTGAGGCATTCGCGTGCTTCTAGCGTCCAGTGTTGATAGTGGGCCGGCTGCCAGTCGCTGAATTGGTGATTGCCGCTCAGTTGGCCAAGTTGCTGCTGCCAGCGACGCAGCACTTCCGGATCGGCTCGGTCGGCTTCCAGGCGATCAAAGAGCGGCGTGGCGCCCAGCTGGCGCAGGCGATGTTCCAGGCTCCGGGCGAAGCCGCAGAAGTGCTGATATTCGCGATCCCCAAGGGCGAGAAGGGCGTACTCCAGCCCGCGCAGCGCGGGGGATTCAGCCCAGAGCCGGCGCTCGAAGCGCGCGGCATTGTCGGGTGCCTCGCCTTCGCCGTAAGTGCCCAGCACCAGCAGCAGACGCGATTGTCCGGTCAGTTGCGTGGGCGTCAGGGCATTGAGCGGCATGGCCACGGCGGGCATGCCGCTGTGCGTCAACTGCTTGGCGCTGCGCTCGGCCACGGCCTGGGCTTGGCCGCCTTGGCTGGCGTAGGCGACTAGCAGTTGGTCGCTCGCCGCTGCTGGAGTTTTGGAGGAGCGGCGCCAGGCGAAAGCGCTGCCTCCTAGCCAGGCGAGAGCCACCAGCGCGGCGGAGATTTCCCGCGCCGGTTGCAGCCACAACAGCAGGACGGCCAGCAGCGCGTAGGCAAACGCGGGCCAGTAGCGGATAAGGCGCGAGGACAGTGTGGGATGGAAGGTTGAATGTGTCTGGCTCATGACCTGAACGCGGGTGAGCGAAGGAGGAGTGATCGAGTGCGCTCTGCGATGGGTATCGCTGCGCTCAACGCCATCCTACGAGGCGGTATGATCCGCGCGGGATGGGCTGAGGTGTTTGAGCGTTGCCGGGATGGGCAGCGCCGTTGCCGAGGCAAGCGGCGCACGTTGAGCGGCGAGCAACGCTATCAGGGCGCGAGCACTTCCAGGGTGGCGCTGTACACCGCGCGGCGTTCGGTGACTGGCTTCTTCACGCCGTCGCTGGTCTTCAGCTCGGCTTCCAGCCAGTACATGCCGGGCGCCGGCCAGGTCACGCTGAGCACACCCTTGGCATCGGTGGTCAGATTCAGCTCATCGGTGGCATCGCGGTAGCGGTTGCCGCCGGGAATCACCATCACGTCTAGGTTCTTGGCGGGTTTGCCGTCGAGCAGAAAGGTGAATTCGGCGGTTTCCCCAGCAAACAGGTCATTGGGGTGGGTGACCGGCAGCATTTCCAGGCCGGTCTTGGTCGGCTTGAAAACGGTGTCGGTGGTGTCACCTGCGGTCACGAAGACCTCGATGCGGTTGTTGCTCTGTACCACGCGCAGCTCATCGGCCTTGGCCGGTACCTGCTTGGCCAGGTCTTCGGCCTTGCCCATCCAACGGTGCGCCAAGCCGTTTTCCTTCCAGCTGGCCATCAGGCCGCTGCTGGCCACCGCCAACTTGTAGGTTCCCTTCTGGGTCAACTGCACATCAAAGGTGCTGCGGTAACGGCCAATGGCGCCGTTTTCGGCCTGCACTTCGCTGCCATCGGGGGCAAGGATCAGCAACTTGTTGGCCGGGCGGCGCATGGGCGCCGGTGCGGGTGCTTTCTGCGTTGCATCTGCGGCGGCCGGGGCTGCTCCGCGTGCTGGCAGGGCCAGCGGTTTGCCGATGCCTTCCAGTTGCAGCGGGAAATGCTCGAAATAGAACAGGTCATTGGAGACGGCAGCGTCCACGGTGATCCACGGCGCTTCGCCAGACAGCACGGTGGCCGAGGGCAGCATCCAGGCGCGGTGGGCCTGGGCGGACAGCGGCAGGCAAACGGCCAGGGTCAGGGCGGTCCATTTGATCATCGAATTCATATCGATCGTTCCTTGCTCAAGGTTTGACGGTAACGGTAAGGGTGCCCAGCTCGCTGCTGCCTTGGGTGCTGGCGGTGCTTGGTTGCGTAGGTGGCCAGCTGAAGGGCACGCGCAGCAGTTCGCGACCGCCGACTTCGCGGGCGGCTTCCACCACCAGGTTGTAGTCGCCGGCGACCAGATCCTTGAGCGGCGCTTCGCTGCCTTTGTAGCTCAACTGATGGGTGCCGACCGCGCGGGTCGCGGCGCTGACGCCGTCCACCGGCATCTCCAAGCTGCGGCCGCTGCGCCGCCACCACTGGCGCATGTCTTTCAGCCACTTCTCGCCTTCGTTGTCCTTGAGCTTCAGGTCGTACCAGACCGCCAGGTTGGCGACGTGGCTCTGGTCAGGCTTTTCCAGCCACAGGGCCACGTAGGGACGATGGTATTCAGCGACGTCCAGGCGCGGGATTTCCACGCTGATGTCCAGGTCAGCGGCCAACACCGCTGGGCTGAGCAGGGTAAACAGGGGGAGCAGTACGCGTTTGCGCATCACTATGTCCTTATCCTTTTTAATGAATGAACAGCAAAGCCAGCAACACGGGAATCACCAACCCGAGGCCAGTCAGTGGCCAGGTGGCGGGGCGCCCGCCGGCATGGCGCTGTAGCAGCAGCAGGCCGGTGAGACTGAAGATCACGCAGACGATGGAAAAGATATCGATGAACCAGCTCCAGGCCTCACCACTGTGGCGGCCCTTGTGCAGGTCGTTGAGATACGCGATCCAGCCGCGGTCGGTGGACTCGTATTCCAGCTCGCCGGATGCGATATCCAGGCTCAGCCAGGCATCGCCACCGGGGCGAGGCAGGCCGATATACAACTCGCCACCGGACCACTCGGCTTCGCGACCGCCCAGACGGATGTCGAGGGTAGATTCCAGCCAGTTGGCCAGCGCTGTGGGCATTCCTGCCGTGGGCGCCGCATCTAGCAACTGCTGTTGCAACATCGCCGGTAACTGCTCAAGGCGCGTGGTGACCTGCGCCTTGGCTTCGATCTGCGCGGCATGGTTAAGCGTGATACCGGTGAAGGCGAACAGCAGCATCCCCATCAGGCAGAGTGCCGAACTGATCCAGTGCCATTGCCGCAGGGTGCCGAGCCAGAAACGCATGGTGAGAGGGAATCCGCAAAGAGGAATCTGTCAGCCGAGGCGAAAGGCCATTAGCCGGAACTGGCGAGATTCTAGGGGGTTGCCTGGAAAGATGTCGGGGATTTATCAACAACATACATTCGCGAAAGGAATGACCCGCCGGGTGGCGGGCCATGGTTAGTTCTTAGAACGTGATGTTGGCGGAAAGCCAGAGGCGGCGGCCTTCTTCCAGAGTGCCGCTGGTGGATTGGGCGGTCTGGGTGTAGTAAGAGGCCCAGCCAACGGCACCGGTGTTGGTGGTGTAGGTTTCGCCGTCGAGGAAGTCCTTGTCGAACAGGTTGTAAATGCTGGCGTTGAGGGTCACATTTTCGGAGGCTTTGTACGAGCCGCCGAGGTGGAAGACCTCATAAGCTTTCAAATCACCGACTTCATCCTGCAGGGCTCGGTTGGCAGCTGTCAGGTTTTCATACTTATCGGTAAAGCGTGTGCGCTCGCCACGGTATTCGCCTTTGAACCACAGGGTCAGACGTTCGCTGGCATTCCAGTTGAGGCTGGCGTTGAGCATATGCTCGGGCGTGTTGGTCAAGGGAGCGCCCTTGTTGATACCGCTCTTCTGTTCGCTGTCTGTGAAGGTGTAGTTGCCGCTCAGGCTCCAACGCGGTGCGAACTGCCAGCGGCTGGCCAGTTCCAGACCTTGAGTGACAGCTTCATCGATATTGATGCTTTGCGCGAAGTTTTCCTGAGTGAAGCTGCTGCCAAAGCTGACGCAACCGGGCTGGTTCGGGTTGGCTGTAAAAAAGCAGTTGGGCAGTGGCGTACCGTCGTCGATCTTGTCTTTGAACTTGTTGTGGAACAAGGTGGCGTTGGCATTGAAGCCAGCATAGTTGTCGTAGTACACGCCGAATTCGGTGTTGGTGGTGACTTCTGGATCAAGATCCGGGCTGCCGATAGTAATGGTGCGGCCTTGGCCACTTACACCGTTGATACCGTCATGCAACTGGTTAAGGGTGGGTGTCTTGTAGCCTCGGCTGACGCCACCTTTCATTGTCCAGCTGTCGCTGGTGTTCCACACCAGGTAGGCACGTGGGCTTACATGGCCACCGAAGGCCTCATGGTTTTCGTAGCGAGCGCCGAGGGTCAGCGCCAAATCGTCGCGCAGTCGCCACTCATCCTCGAGGAACAGAGACCAGGTGGATTGCTCGAATTTTTCAGATGCGATGCCGTCTTCCACCTCGGCATCCCACCATTGGGCGCCAACGGTAGCAATATGGGAGTCGCCGATGGGGCTGACCAGCTTGGTGTCAAATACCAGGTCGGTAGATTTCAGCTCACGATCATCGCCTGCGACAATGGATGGGTACCCGGAATAAGCCACCCCGAGGGTTCCGGGAATGGTCCGGCCGATGGTTTCGGTTGTGTTGTGAGTCAGGCTACTGTCCAGAGTGCCGAAGCCGAGGCGCGCCGTATGGCTCAGGGCAACCTGGTCGCGCTCGAAGCGCAGTTCATCGTCGTAACCGTTTATTACGGTAGGCGCGTCAGTGGTGCAGCCACCGATGGCGTTGCCACCGGTTTTGCCGTCCAGCGTACCGAGCTGGCAGTTGTCGTTGTTATAAACTTGGCGACCACGTTCAACATCCAGCGCGAAATCGTGGTTTTCATGAGGCGTCAGAGTCAGACGGGCGCCTAGGGTGTTATTGCGGCCCTCCACAGGCGCAGCCCCACGCTTGCTGACGGTAGTGTCGTTGTCGAACGTGAGGTCGGATTCCCCCCGGTCTTGCAGGCTGCCGCGCACGGCCAGGCCCAGCAGGCCGTCGACCAGAGGGCCGCTGGCATACAGGCTGGTCTTGCTGGCTTCGCCATAATCGCGATTTTCCTGGAAGGTATGATCCAGGCTCAGCGAACCGCCCCATTCCGAGGCGACTTTCTTGGTGATGATATTCACCACGCCGCCCATGGCATCCGAGCCATATAGGGTGGACATTGGGCCGCGGATCACTTCGATGCGCTCGATGGCCGACATCGGCGGCATAAAGCTGGTGGAGGTTTCGTTGAAGCCGTTGGGGGTGACGTTGCCGGCGGTATTCTGGCGGCGACCATCAATTAGAATCAGGGTGTACTCGCTAGGCAGGCCGCGAATGCTGATGTTCAGGCCGCCGGTCTTTCCCGTGCCCTGGCGTACGTCAATGCCTTCCACATCCTCCAGCGCTTGAGCCAAGTTGCTGTAACGCTTCTGCTGCAATTCTTCGCCGCTGACCACAGAAATACTGGCTGGAGCCTCAGTGACTTTCTGTTCAAACCCCGAGGCGCTGACCACGGTGTCGCCGAGTATTAGGGCGTCTTGAGCAAAAGAGGCCAGACTGCAGCCCAGTAGGGCGGTAGCCAGTGCGGTGCGGGCGAAGGGCAGGGACATGCGGAGCTCCAGTGGTCGGTTTTATGTTGGCGCGCATGATAATGATTCGCGATAAGGTTGAGAAGTGTTTTCAATTGCTAATCAGATAAATTTACATTCATGCCTGAAGTTCTGTTGACTCAACGGTGGACTTGCGCCGCCTTTGGCAAAGCTGGAAGCTTGCCGACATGACCAATTCCCTTCTCCTCAACTGCGACATGGGCGAGAGCTTCGGAGCCTGGACGATGGGCAACGACGCGCTGGCCATGCCGCTGATCGACCAGGCCAACCTGGCTTGCGGTTATCACGCGGGCGATCCGCTGACCATGCAGCGCAGCGTGGCGCTGGCGGTTCAGCACGGCGTGAGCATTGGTGCCCATCCGGCCTATCCCGATTTGCAAGGTTTCGGACGGCGGCACATGAGCTGTACGCCGGACGAAGTGCGTGCGCTGGTGCTTTATCAGGTCGGCGCTCTGGAGGCGTTCTGCCGCGCCGCAGGCACTCAAGTGGCTTACGTCAAACCCCATGGCGCGCTCTATAACGACCTGGTGCGCGACGATGCGTTATTTGCGGCAGTGCTCGATGCCTGTGCGAGTTATCGCGCCGGCCTGCCGCTGATGGTGCTGGCGTTGGCTGACAATCGTCGGGAGGTCAGATTGGCCGAGGCGGCCGGCGTCCCGCTGCTGTTCGAGGCGTTCGCCGACCGCGCCTATCAGTCGGACGGCCAACTGGCGCCGCGGCGTTTGCCTGGCGCGGTGCATCATGAGCCTCAGCGAATCCTCGACCAGGCGCTGGCGATTGCCCGGGGCGAGCCGTTCGCCGATATCGATGGCAAACCTTTGCGCCTGCGCGCCGACAGCCTGTGCGTGCATGGCGATAACCCCGACGCCTTGTCGGTGCTGCGCCGGTTGCGGGCGCACTTAGACGCAACATGATCCGTTGCCAGCCGGCCGGCGCTGAAGCCTTGCTGCTGGTGTTGGCCGAGCAGCCCGATGCGGCGTTGCCGTTGCGTATCGCTGCACTGATGGCAACCTTGCGGCGCGAACTGGGGCCGCTGCTGGTGGATCTGGTGCCGGGCTGGACGACGTTGCTGGTGCATTACGACCTGCTGCGCACCGATCACCTGGAACTGACTGGACGCCTGCAACCGCTGCTGCATGCCTGGCAGGAGACGCCGCTCCCGAAGCAGGACGGGCGTATGCATGAAATCCCCATCTGGTATGGCGGGGAGGATTTACCGGCGGTGGCCCAGGCCTGCGGTTTGTCCGAGGCTGAGGTGATTACTCTGCACGGCGCGGTTGAGTACCGCGTTGGGGCTATCGGTTTCGCGCCGGGCTTTGCCTATCTGGGCGGGCTGGACGCACGGCTGGCATTACCGCGCCGGGCTTCGCCTCGGACGCGGGTGCCCGCCGGTTCCCTGGCCATTGCCGAACGTCAGACGGCGATTTATCCGCAGGCGTCGCCTGGCGGCTGGCACCTGCTGGGATTGTGTCCGTGGCGCCTGTTCGACGCGCAGCGCGAACCGCCGTGTGCATTACGGGTCGGTGATCGGGTGCGGTTCGTTGCAGTGACGGAAGCGGACTACCGAGCCGAGGCCAACCGATGATGGGGCTGCGGGTGTTGAAGCCTGGGCCTTTGAGTCTGGTACAGGATGCTGGGCGCTTCGGATGGCAGCATCTGGGCGTTTCACCCAGCGGTCCGCTGGATGGTCACGCAGCGGCCTGGGCCAATCGTCTGCTGGGCAATCCCTGGGGCACCCCCCTGGTGGAAATCGCCTTAGGCGGTGTGGAGCTGCAAAGCGCCGGAAACACCTGGCTGGCGCTGTGTGGCGCAGAGTTGGACATCCATATTGACGACCAACCGCAGGCGAACTGGGCGCGCTTTCCCCTGCGCGCCGGTCAGCGCCTGCGCTTGGGGTACGCGCGCAGCGGGCAGCGGTCTTACCTGGCGGTGACGGGTGGTTTCTGCATAGTGCCAAAGCTCGGCAGCGTATCGACCCAGGTCCGTGAAGAGCTGGGCGGTGTACACGGAGATGGCCGTGCTCTGCAGCTGGGCGATTTCTTGCCGTGCCGGCCGGCGCGGTTGCCCGGCAGGGTCAGTGTGCCGTGGCCTTATATTCCAGATTACCGTCGCGAGCCTGAATTGCGGCTGATCGCCGCTGATGGGGTTGATGCCGACGCATTGCAGCATTTGCTGGACCAGCGCTGGCTCATCAGTCCGCATTCCGACCGCATGGGCGTGCGGTTGAATGGCGAAGCGCTCCAGGCACCACGCCTGCAGTGGTCCCAGGGGGTAGTAAGCGGAACGATCCAGGTACCACCGGACGGTCAGCCGATCATTCTCATGACCGACCGGCAGACCATGGGCGGCTATCCGCTACTCGGCTGGCTGCACCCACTGGATCAATGGCGGCTGGCGCAGTGTCCCCCGCACAGCGGGGTGCGCTTTGCGCCAGTCGAGGTGGCACAGGCGCAGGCCGAACTGCGCGCGTTCTATCGTTTTTTTCGCTGAGTCTTCGCCGCACCGGGGCGGTTGCCATGCTGGCGTAGGGTGAATGACGCTTTTCCCATCCACCAGGCTTCCGCTCGGTGGAGCGCCACCCAGTAGATCGCCACCCGGTGGATCGATAAAGCGCGATCCAGCCTACAGGCTGATCTGCTCGGCGTAATGGCAGGCAACCAATCGACCCTCCAGCGGGCGCAGCTCAGGCACTACCTGGCGGCAATGCTCGGTGGCGTAGGGGCAGCGCTGATTGAAGACACAGCCGCTGGGTGGGTTGAGGGGGTTGGGCAATTCGCCGTGCAGCTTGATGCGCGGTTTGCTCGGGTCCGGATGCAGGCGTGGAGTGGCAGCCAACAAAGCCTGGGTGTAAGGGTGCAGCGGTCGGCTGTAGATGCGTGCGCTGGGGCCGCTTTCCATGGTCCGGCCCAGGTACATGACCAGCAACTGATCGGCGATATGGCGCACAACCGCCAGGTTGTGGGAAATGAACACATAGGCGGTGCTGAATTCGTCTTGCAAGTCCTTGAACAGGTTAAGTACCTGGGCCTGGATCGACACGTCCAGCGCCGAGGTGGGCTCGTCGGCCACCAACACCTTGGGGTTGAGCATCATCGCCCGGGCCAGGGCGATGCGTTGGCGCTGTCCACCGGAGAACATGTGCGGGAAACGCCCATAGTGCTCGGGGCGCAGCCCGACCTGCTGCATCATCGCCTGCACCCGTTCGCGGCGCTCGGCACGGGATAGCGGCGTGTTGATCAGCAGCGGCTCGGCCAGCTGGTCGCCAATGGTGCGTCGCGGATTGAGCGAGGCATAGGGATTCTGAAACACCATCTGCACGTCGCGGCGCAGCTGTTTGTGCTGGGCACGGCTGGCGCCGGCGGCTTCCTGACCGGCGATCTGCAGCGATCCGGAGGTGGGTTGTTCGATCAGGGTCAAGGCGCGGGCCAGAGTGGTTTTGCCGCAACCGGATTCGCCGACCACCGCCAGGGTTTGCCCAGCCTCCAGCTCGAAGGAAATGCCGTTGAGGGCGCGCACTGTGGCGGCGGGTTTGAACAGGCCGCGCGAGACGCTGTACAGGCGGGTCAGTTCGCGGGCAATCACAACGCTCATCGGCGCTCCTCCGGGGTCAGGTTGCGGGGGAAGAAACAGCGCACCGCCCCCCGCGCGTGGGGCATCAACTCCGGACGTACCTGGCAGGCTGGCTGTGCGTAAGGACAGCGCGGCGACAGCAAGCAACCCTGGGGCCGATCGTAACGGCCAGGCACTATCCCAGGCAGTGTTGCCAGGCGCCGGGCGTTGGGATTGTGTTCCGGAATCGAGGCCAGCAGTGCTTCGGTATAGGGGTGCGTCGGCGCCTCGAACAGTTCCGGCACACGGCCCGTTTCCACCACTTGGCCGGCATACATGACGCAGACCCGTTGGGCGGTTTCGGCAACCACCGCTAGGTCATGGGTAATCAGGATCAGGGCCATACCCTGGTCGCGCTGCAGATCGAGCAGCAAGTCCATGATCTGCGCCTGGATGGTCACGTCCAGGGCCGTGGTTGGCTCATCGGCGATGAGCAGGCGCGGCTCGGCGGCAATCGCCATGGCGATCGCCACGCGCTGGTTCATGCCGCCAGACAGTTGATGGGGGTAGGCATTCAGCCGGCTGGCGGCGGCGGGGATTTCCACCCGCTCGAGCAGTTCCAGGGCACGCCGACGAGCAGCCGGGCCCTTGAGATTCAGATGCTGATGCAGGACTTCCTCGATTTGGTAGCCGACCGTGTAACTGGGGTTGAGTGCAGTCATCGGGTCCTGAAAGATCATTGCCAGCTCTTTGCCGATCAGCCGGCGACGCTGGCGACCGTGCAGGCGCAGCAGGTCCTGGCCGGAGAACTGCAGGCACTCGGCGGTGATCCGGCCCGGCGGGTCGATCAGGCCCATGAGGGCGAGCATGGTGACTGATTTGCCCGAGCCGGATTCGCCGACGATGGCCAGCACTTCGCCCTGTACGACGGATAAGTCCAAGGCATCGACCACGGGCGGCGCATCGGCCTCGCCAAAACGCACGGACAGGTTGCGGATTTCCAGCAGGCTCATGTCAGGCGGCACTCTTGAGTTTCGGGTCGAGGGCATCGCGCAGGCCGTCGCCCATCAGGTTGATGGCCAACACCGTGAGCAAAATGGCGAGGCCAGGCAGGCTGACCACCCACCAGGCGCGCTCGATATAGTCGCGCGCCGAGGCGAGCATGGTGCCCCATTCGGGCGTCGGTGGTTGCACGCCGAGGCCGAGGAAGCCCAGCGCGGCGGCATCCAGGATCGCCGAGGAAAAGCTCAGGCTGGCCTGCACGATCAACGGCGCCATGCAGTTGGGCAGCACGCTGACGAACATCAGACGCAGCGGGCCGGCGCCGGTCAGTCGTGCGGCGGTGACGTAGTCGCGATTCAGTTCGTTGAGCACGGCGGCGCGGGTAAGGCGCACGTAAGCGGGCAGCGACACGATGGCAATCGCCAGGATGGTGTTGATCAGCCCCGGGCCGAGGATCGCCACGATGGCCACCGCTAGCAACAGCGACGGCAGGGCCAGCATGATGTCCATCAAGCGCATGATGAACGGGCCGAGCAGGGTTGGCGAAAAGCCGGCGAGCAAGCCCAGCAGTACCCCCGGTAGCAGCGAGAAGACCACCGAGGCCAGGCCGATCAGCAGCGATAGACGCGCACCGTGAATCAGTCGGGAAAGCAGGTCGCGGCCCAATTCGTCGGTGCCCAGCAAAAACCGAGCTTGACCGCCTTCCAGCCAGACCGGCGGGGTGAGCAAGTGTTCGCGGAATTGCTCGCTGGGATCGAACGGCGCGACCCAGGGCGCGAACAGCGCGCAGAACACCAGGAGCAGCAGAAAGATCAGCCCACCCAGCGCCCCCTTGTTACGCGTAAAGGCGCGCCAGAATTCCTTGAGCGGCGAGGGATACAGCAGGGCCGGGTCGAGCGGTGTGGTCGTTGTCATGGCCGTGCCTTTAGCTCGTAGCTTGCCCGTAGGGTGGATGACGCTTCACCCATCCACCCTTGCGCGGCACGACCGGTGGATGAAAAAGGCGTCATCCACCCTACTACAGGGAACCCGCGAAACAGGTCAGGAGACATTGTGGGTTCCTTAGCGCTGATGGCGAATGCGTGGATTGGCCAGGCCATACAGCAAATCCACGGTGAAGTTGACGAGGATCACCAGGCAGGCAACCAGCAGGATGCCGTTCTGCACCACTGGGTAGTCGCGTGCGCCGATGGACTCAATCAGCCATTTACCAATGCCTGGCCAGGAAAAGATGGTTTCGGTGAGGACCGCACCGGCCAGCAGGGCACCGGTTTGCAGGCCAAACACGGTTAGCACCGGAATCAGCGCGTTGCGCAAGGCATGCACAAACACTACCCGCGTCGGCGACAGGCCCTTGGCGCGGGCGGTGCGCACGTAGTCTTCACCGAGCACTTCGAGCATGGCCGAGCGTGTCATGCGCGCGATCACCGCCAGCGGGATGGTGCCCAGCACGATGGCGGGCAGAATCAGGTGACGCAGGGCATCCAGAAACGAGCCGGGCTCGTCGCTGAGCAGCGTATCGATGAGCATGAAACCGGTGATTGGTGGAATGTCGTAGAGCAGGTCGATACGCCCCGACACCGGCGTCCAGCCCAGGTTGACGGAGAAGATGAGGATCAGGATCAGGCCCCACCAGAAAATCGGCATGGAATAGCCGGTCAACGACAGGCCCATCACGCCATGATCAAACAGCGAACCGCGCTTCAGGGCGGCAATCACCCCGGCTAGCAGGCCAAGGGTGCCGGCGAACAGCATGGCGGCCAGGGCCAGTTCCAGGGTGGCCGGAAACAGGGCGGTAAATTCAGTCCACACGCTTTCGCGGGTGCGCAGCGATTCGCCGAGATCGCCGTGGGCCAGGCGGCCGATATAGTCGACATACTGCTGGTACAGCGGCTTGTTCAGGCCCAGCCGCTCCATGGCCTGGGCGTGCAATTCCGGGTCGATGCGCCGCTCGCCCATCATCACCTCCACCGGGTCGCCGGGGATCAGGCGGATCAGCGCGAAGGTCAGCAGGGTGACGCCGAAAAACGTTGGAATCAGCAGGCCCAGTCGACGGGCGAGAAAGGCGAACATGGTCTTGTGACTGACTCCGAACAAGAGGTGGAACGGGGATTATCCCGTCTTTGACGCTTCTATGCAGGCCGAGATAGAGCAGGAGGCGCAGCGCTTGAGCAGAAGGGTTGAGCCATGAACGCCCGAAACCCCTCAGGTTAGGCGGGCGCCGATACCAGATCGAGGTGTCGGCGCCACGGCTACAACCCTTTATTTCTCCAGGCTCACGCCATAGAACGAATTGAGGCCAAACGGGCTGACCTTGAAGTCCTTCACCTCGACACGCATCGGCTGATTGACCGTGGAATGCGCGATGGGGGTAATGGGTACTTGGCGCTTGAGCACCTGCTGGGCCTGGCGGTACAGCTCGCTGCGTTGAGTCTGGTCGGTGATGCGCTTGCCGTCCTTGATCAGCGTGTCGTAGGCCGGGTCGCACCATTTGGAGAAGTTGTTGCCGTTCACGGCGTCGCAACCATAGAGGGTGCCCAGCCAATTGTCCGGGTCGCCGTTATCACCGGTCCAGCCGATCAGCATAATGTCGTGCTCGCCGGCCTTGGCGCGCTTGAGGTATTCGCCCCACTCATAGCTGACGATATTGGTCTTGATGCCGATCTTCGCCCAGTCGGCCTGGAGCATTTCCGCCATCAGGCGAGCATTGGGGTTGTAGGGACGTTGTACCGGCATGGCCCACAACGTGAAGGTGGTGCCTTCGGCAATGCCGGCCGCCTTGAGCAGGTCCTTGGCTTTTTCCGGATCGAAGGGCGCGTCCTGAATGCTCTCGTCATAGGACCATTGACTCGGCGGCATGGCGTTGACGGCGCGCTGCCCGGCACTCTGGTAAACCGCCTTGATGATCGCCGGTTTGTTCACCGCCATGTCCAGCGCCTGGCGTACCTCCAAGCGATCGAGCGGCGAATGGGTGACGTTATAGGCAATGTAGCCCAGGTTATAACCGGGCTGTTCGAGGATGCGCAGCTTGGGATCACGCTTCATTGCATCAAGATCGGCGGGGCGGGGGTTGAGTGTGATGTGGCATTCGCCGGCCCTTAGCTTCTGATAGCGCACGGAAGAATCGGTGTTGATCGCGAAGATCAGGTTGTCGAGTTTGACGTCGTCCGGTTTCCAGTAGACAGGATTGCCTTTGAAGCGGATCTGCGCGTCTTTCTGGTAGCGGCTGAACACGAACGGACCGGTACCGATGGGCTTCTGGTTAATGTCCGCAGCTCGACCGGCCTTGAGCAACTGATCGGCGTATTCGGCGGAATGGATCGAGGCGAAGCTCATTGCCAGGTTTTGTACGAAGGCGGCATCAACACTGGCCAGGGTGAAGCGAACCTGATATTCGCCGAGCTTTTCCAGCGAGGCGATGTTGCTGTCCATGCCCATGTCGGTGAAGTAGGGAAATTCCGTGGCGTAGGCGGTACGAAATGGATGATTCTTGTCGAGCATGCGCTCGAAGGTGAACAGCACATCGTCGGCGTTGAAGGTGCGGGTTGGTTTGAAATACTCGGTGCTGTGGAATTTCACGCCCTGGCGCAGGGTGAAGGTGTAGGTCAGGCCGTCCTCGGAAACCTCCCAGCGTTCCGCCAGGCCGGGTTCCACCGTGGTGCCGCCGCGTTCGAACTGGGTAAGTCGGTTGAAAACGGTTTCTGCCGAGGCGTCGAAATCGGTACCAGTGGTGTACAGGCCCGGATCGAAGCCAGCGGGGCTGCCTTCGGAGCAGAACACCAGGGTATCGGCGGCTTGGGCCAGTGGCGTGGCGGTCAGCAGTCCGACGGCGAGAAGGGGAGGGAGAAGGGCAATTCTGCGCATGTTGACCTCGGATTGTTATCGTTGTGATCAGAGGCGCGTCAGGCGACGCGATGCGTGAAGCTTTGCAGGCTATTGGCGGAGTGCAAGGAGCGGGGCTTGTTGCGATGGGCCGGGTGGACCCATCGCGTCACGAGCTTTTCGATTCTTCGATAAGCTTAGCCGTCAGGGCATCAGCACTTCGATCATGCCGTCGGCATTCACCGTGATACGACTGGTGCCGGCTTCGACCTGCGGGGCGGCGTCGGCGGCTTCCATCATGGTGACCTTGGCCGCGCTGCGGTACAGCATCGGTTGCTGGAAGCCGGAGCTGTTGAGATTGAGATTGACCAATTTGTAACCCTTGCCGCCCAGCGCTTCGCTGGTCAGCTTGGCCCGCTCGCCAAAGGACATGACCGCCTCTTTGAGCAGGTTATCCTCGTGCTGCTTGCGCAGTTCGGGGGAGATGCTGAAGGTCATGTTGCCCATGCTCAAGGTGTTCAGCAGTTCGCCAGTGAGTTGCGACAGCGCAGCGAAATCATCGCTTTCCAGGCGCAGTTCGGCGCGCTCGCGCCAGGCGCGGATCTTCTGGCCTTTGTCGTCATACACCGGATAACTGCGCCGATTGCCCATGCTGGTGGTGACGCCCTTGGCCTGGCGTGCTTGGGTCACGGCGGCGTTGAGTGTCTGGGTGATCTCACTGGCCAGCCGGGTTGGATTGGTGTTTTGCGCTTCGGTGTAGAGGGTGACGTGCATGCGGTCATGGGTCACTTCCTGGCTGACTTCGCTGCGCAGGGAGACTTGGTTGTAGCGAGGTTCTTCGGCGATGGCCGGCACGGCGGTGCACGCCAGGCACAGGGCTAAAACAGAGGGGAGGCGCGAGAAGGCAAGCATGGCTGGATTCCTTGTCCAATCGTAAAGGAGGCGAACAGCATAAACGCAGTTGCGGAGTGTAATGGGCCGTTCTTTGAAAACCTGTTGAGCGGTTCGACTCTGGCTGCAACGCACCTGTTGCGCAAGGTGAGCGGCGAGAGATGAGCAAACCGCCAGAATTGCGGCGCTTTGCCGCACCGAGCGGCGCAGGGCGCTGGTTATACTCGCGTGGAATTATTGGAATCCACAATGCGCGCACCTTTATTCATGCTGTCCGCCAGCCGGCAAAATCTCGGCCGGCTGGTCCTGATTCGTATTTTGGTACTGACGGCACAGGCGATGTCGGTGGGGCTGGCCTGGTTATCGGAGCTGGTTGTCCTGCCGTGGGTGGCGCTGGGCACGACCCTGGCCGTTTCCTCCTTGATCTGTGCGGCCACGGCGTTGCGCATGCGTCAGTCCTGGCCGGTCACCGATCAGGAATATGCGCTGCACCTGGCCTGCGATCTGCTCATACATAGTGTGTTGCTGTACTTTTCCGGGGGGGCCGGCAATCCCTTCGTTTCTTATTACCTGGTGCCGCTGACCATCGCGGCGGCCACCTTGCCCTGGCTGTATACCTTGCTGCTCGCCGCGTTAGGCTTGGCCAGCTACAGTGTGCTGCTGTTCTTCCATCATCCTCTGCAGCTGTTGATCACCCTCCAGGGCGAAATGCTCGATTACGGCATGTGGTTGAGTTTCGCGCTGGCAGCGGTGTTGATTACATTCTTCGTGGCCCGTATGGCCGAAGCCTTGCGCTATCAACAGCAACTGCAGGCGCAGCGGCAGGAGGCACTTCTGCGCGACCAGCAATTGCTGGCGGTGGCCGCCCAGGCTGCTGGTGCGGCCCATGAACTGAGTACGCCGTTATCCACCATGAGTGTGTTGCTCAAGGAATTGAGCCAGGAGTACCAGGGGCAACCCATGCTGCAAGATGACCTGGAATTGCTCCAGCAGCAGGTGAAACTGTGCAAGGGCACACTGCAAAACCTGGTGCGTGCCGCTGAGGCTGAGCGGCGCCAGGAAGTGGTGGAACAAACCGTTCGCGAATGGCTGGAAGGCGCCCTGCAGCGCTGGCACCTGATGCGCCCTGAGGCCACTTATCGTTATGAATGTCTGGGGCGCGGCACGCCACCGAGCCTGATGCCGCCGCCACCGCTGACCCAAGCCTTGTTGAATCTGTTGAATAACGCTGCCGATGCCGCACCGGATAACCTCGAAGTCCGCCTGGACTGGGATCATCAGTGGATCAGGCTGAGTATTCGTGACCATGGTGCCGGCGTACCGTTGGCCATCGCCGAACAGCTCGGTAAGCCCTTCTTCACGACCAAGGGCAAGGGGTTCGGCTTAGGCCTGTTCCTCAGTCAGGCCAGCGTGACGCGTGCTGGTGGGACGGTAAAACTGTATAACCACGAGGATGGCGGCACGCTCACCGAGCTGCGCTTGCCGCGCGTTTATGGCTTGCACTGATGTGCCTGGCCGCAAGCTGAGGAGAAAGCATGACTGAAGAAACCCTGTTTGAAGGCGAAGAGCACCCTCATATATTGCTGGTGGATGACGATCCTACGTTCACCCGCGTGATGGCGCGGGCCATGGAGCGTCGTGGGCTGAGAGTAAGCGTGGCCGGCTCCGCAGAGGAGGGGTTGGCTGCAGCGCGCCGAGACCTGCCTGAGTACGCCGTGCTGGATCTGAAAATGGACGGGGATTCCGGCTTGGTGCTGCTACCCAAGCTGTTGGAGCTGGACGCGGAGATGCGCGTATTGATCCTTACCGGTTATTCCAGCATCGCCACCGCCGTAGAGGCGATCAAACGCGGTGCCTGCAATTACCTGTGCAAGCCGGCGGATGCCGATGATGTACTGGCGGCACTGTTATCCACCCATGCGGATCTGGACAGCCTGGTGCCCGATAACCCCATGTCGGTGGATCGCCTGCAGTGGGAGCATATTCAGCGCGTCCTGGCTGAGCATGAAGGCAATATTTCAGCCACCGCGCGTGCGCTGGGCATGCACCGACGTACGCTGCAGCGCAAACTGCAAAAGCGTCCCGTTAGGCGCTAACCGTGTGGTGAATCAAGGCTGAGGCGCTGCTGCTAAGGTCGAAGCGAAGCCAGCGCCAGGTGCTGGCATTGCGTTACCATGCAGGGCTTCCGAACAGCCAAAGTACCTTTGCATGCTTTCCTTGATTTCCCAGACCTTGGGCGTCACTGCTCCGGTCTTTGTCATGTTGTTTCTGGGCGCGCAGCTCAAGCGCGTTGGCTGGATTGACGTTGCCTTCATCAACACAGCGTCCAATCTGGTCTTCAAGGGCACCTTGCCGGCCCTGCTGTTTCTCGCCTTGTTGCGTACCGACCTTGGCACCGCAGTGCAGCCGAAACTGATCGGCTATTTCGTGGTGGCCACGCTGGTCAGCTTCTTCATTGCCTGGGCGTGGGCCATCATGCGTTGTCCGCGTGAAGATCGCGGTGTGTACGTACAGGGCGCGTTCCGGGGCAATAACGGCATCGTCGGGCTGGCACTGGCCACCAGTCTGTATGGCGATTACGGGCTGTCGCTGGGTGGCGTACTCGCCGGGGTGGTGATCATTTGCTACAACGTGCTTTCGGCCGTCATCCTCGCGCTCTACAGCCCGAGCGCCAAGTCCGATCCGTGGAGCATTCTCAAGAGCATTTTGGGTAATCCACTGATCATCGGCGTAGTCGCGGCGCTGCCCTTTGCCTATTGGCACATCCCCTTGCCCGCTTGGCTGCTGACGTCGGGCAACTATTTCGCCCAGATGAGTCTGCCGTTGGCGTTGATCTGTATTGGCGCGACGCTTTCCTGGTCTTCGCTGCGCGAGAGCGGGGCATTGGCCATGAGTTCCAGCCTGATGAAAATGCTCTGGTTGCCGTTGTTGCTGACGGTGGGCGCCTGGTGGTGCGGCTTTCGTGATGCCCAGCTAGGCATTCTGTTCCTGTATTTCGCCTCCCCGACCGCGGCGGCCAGTTTCGTCATGGCCAAGGCGGTGGGGGCCAACCATCAATTGGCGGCGGCGATCGTTGCCATCACTACGCTGCTGGGAGTGCTGAGCATCAATATCGGCTTGTTCATCTTGCAATGGGCTGGGTGGATCTAGCGGCGCCTGCCGGAGCCAGCCAAAAGCCACAAGCTGGAGCAGGCTCGCTTGAGGCTTGCAGCTCCGGCCCCGGCCTACTTCTTGTGCGCATTCTTCGGTAGCTGTACCACGCGGCTGTCGGAATAGATGTCATGCCAGCTGCGCTTTTGCTTGTCCCACAGCACCCACAAGAACCCCAGGCCGAAGAACAACCAGGAGCCAATGGCAACAATGAAGCGCAACAGTGCTTGCCAGAGGTCGATGGCTTTGCCGTTGGCGTTCTGGATGCGAATGCCCCATACCTGCATGCCCAGGGTTTGACCTGTGTGGGTCCAGAATTTGGCAAAAAAGCCAAACAAGCTGAACAGCAGAATGGTCGAGAGCAACGGGTCGATATCCAGTGCGCCGCTTTCCGCCATGATCTTTAATTGCTCGCCGCCGTAAATCAGGCGCAGCAGGCCATGCTGATAAACCAGCGTGACGACCATAACCAGCGCAACGCATAACAGGAAATCATAAAAAATGGCTGCCAGGCGACGTGGAAAGCCGGCGGGGGGGAAGTCGCCCTGGGGCTTGAGGGTGTGCTTGGGCATGGAAAATCTCTAATGGCCGGTGCGGACCGTCATTCTAAAAGGGCGGGCACAAAAAAGCCCCTGATGTTGCCATCAGGGGCTCTTCAAAGCAGCGGCTTAGCCCAGGATCTGGACCTTGTCAGCCTGCATGCCTTTTTGGCCTTGTACGGCTTCGAAGGTGACTTTTTGGCCTTCTTTCAGGCTCTTGAAGCCGTTACCTTCGATAGCGCGGAAATGCACGAACAGATCCGGACCGCTTTCGGGGGTGATGAAGCCAAAGCCCTTCTCGTCGTTGAACCATTTAACGGTGCCGGTTTGACGATTCGACATGTCTTATTTCCTTGAAACTAGAGTTGATGGCAGCCTCTATGACAACAGAGGACTGGAACTGGTTGCAGAGAGTAAGAGAAGTCGAGCGGGATGTAGCGGATCTGGAGGATCTACCGCACCAGGTCACGATTCAACAGCGACCCATGCAAACACAGTGAGGCACACTCTACGTAAATCTCAGGCAAAAGCCAACCCCCAGAGCATGCCTTGAAAAAATGGCAAAAAGCTCCGGGAAACAAGCTGCATCGATGTCATCGAGGCACGAAGGATAGGGTGAGGAAGACTTGAAGCGTAAGGCAGGCCACAGAAATCCTGCGGCCAGGGGGACAATATTTTTATGGTGCCTCGGGAGAGACTCGAACTCTCACTCTGTCGCCAGAAACGGATTTTGAATCCGCCGCGTCTACCGATTCCGCCACCGAGGCAATGGCGGCGAAGTATAGGGATGTGCCAGCATCCGGTCAATCCCGTTTGCGTGGTCAGATTGCAGTATTTCCGTTAAGCTTTATGCCCCTGCTAAACGGCCACACCATGCGCGTTTCTGACTTTCATTTCGATCTTCCCGACACTCTCATTGCCCGACACCCCCTGGCCGAACGCCGCGCCAGCCGTTTGCTGGTGGTGGATGGGGCGAGTGGGGCTATCGCCCATCGCAGCTTTGTCGATCTGCTTGATTACCTCAGAGCCGGCGACTTGCTGGTATTCAACAACACCCGCGTGATCCCGGCGCGGCTGTTTGGCCAGAAGGCCACTGGCGGCAAGCTGGAGATTCTTATCGAGCGCGTGTTGGACACGCGGCGCGTGCTTGCCCACGTGCGTTCCAGCAAATCGCCCAAGCCGGGCAGTCGCATTTTGATCGAAGGTGGTGGCGAAGCGGAAATGCTTGCCCGCCATGATGCGCTGTTCGAATTGCGCTTCACCGAAGACGTATTGCCGCTGCTGGAGCGTGTCGGGCACATGCCGTTGCCCCCTTATATAGATCGCCCCGACGAAGAGGCTGATCGTGAGCGCTATCAGACCGTTTATGCCGAGCGGGCCGGAGCAGTGGCGGCGCCTACAGCTGGGCTGCACTTTGATGAGGCGCTGTTGGCGGCAATAGGTGACAAAGGTGTAGAAACCGCTTTCGTCACCTTGCATGTCGGCGCCGGTACGTTTCAGCCGGTCCGGGTCGAGCGTATCGAAGACCATCACATGCACCGCGAATGGCTGGAAGTCAGTCAAGACGTCGTGGATGCGGTGGCTGCCTGTAAAGCACGTGGTGGTCGGGTAGTGGCCGTTGGCACCACCAGCGTGCGCTCGCTGGAAAGTGCGGCGCGTGATGGACAGTTGCGTACCTTCAGCGGCGATACAGATATCTTTCTTTATCCGGGCAAACCCTTCCATGTCGTGGATGCTCTGGTAACCAACTTTCACTTGCCCGAATCCACTCTGCTCATGCTGGTTTCGGCCTTTGCCGGCTATGCCGAGACTATGACCGCCTACAAGGCAGCAGTGGAGCAGCGCTACCGCTTCTTCAGTTACGGTGATGCCATGTTCATTACCCGCAATCCCGCTGCGTGCGGCCCCAAGGATCACCCATGACTCGCACTTGTCACATGTCCTTCGATGTTTTTGCCACGGACGGCCGGGCCCGACGTGGGCGCCTGACATTTCCGCGTGGCACGGTGGAAACACCGGCGTTTATGCCAGTCGGCACCTACGGCACGGTCAAAGGCATGTTGCCGCGCGACATCGAAGCAATCGGAGCGGAAATCATTCTCGGCAATACGTTTCACCTGTGGTTGCGCCCGGGTACCGAGGTGATTAAAGAACATGGCGACCTGCATGATTTCATGCAGTGGAAAGGGCCGATTCTTACCGATTCGGGTGGTTTCCAGGTGTTCAGCCTGGGGGCGATGCGCAAGATCAAGGAAGAGGGCGTGTACTTCGCCTCGCCGGTAGATGGTGCCAAAGTGTTCATGGGGCCTGAGGAATCGATGCAGGTGCAGCGCGACCTGGGCTCGGACATCGTGATGATTTTTGATGAATGCACCCCGTACCCGGCTGATGAAGACACCGCTCGACGCTCCATGGAGCTTTCGCTGCGCTGGGCCAAGCGTTCGAAGGACGCCCACGGTGATAGCCCGGCCGCACTGTTCGGCATTGTGCAGGGTGGCATGCATGAAAATCTGCGCATGCGTTCGTTGGAAGGGCTGTGTGAGATCGGCTTCGACGGCCTGGCCATTGGCGGGCTGTCGGTTGGCGAGCCTAAAGAAGAAATGATCCGCGTGCTGGATTATCTGCCTGAGCGGATGCCGGCTGACAAGCCACGCTATCTGATGGGGGTGGGCAAGCCGGAAGACCTGGTTGAGGGCGTGCGCCGAGGCGTCGATATGTTCGATTGCGTGATGCCGACCCGCAATGCACGCAACGGCCACTTGTTTGTCGAGGGTGGGGTAGTAAAGATTCGTAACGCCTTCCACCGCCATGACACTTCGCCGCTTGATCCTACTTGCGATTGCTATACCTGCACGCACTTTTCCCGTGCGTACCTGCATCATCTGGATAAATGCGGTGAAATGCTGGGTAGCATGTTGAATACCATCCATAACTTGCGCCATTACCAACGCCTGATGGCTGGTTTACGCGAGGCCATTCAACAAGGTACATTGGCCGCCTTTGTCGATGCCTTCTATACCAAGCGCGGGCTGCCAACACCGCCGCTGGCCTGATAAAAGTCGTTTTAACTCATAACGAATCCAAACCATTGCAACAGGAGTGTTACATGAGCTTTTTGATTCCCGCCGCCTACGCTGACGCTGCCGCTCCGGCTGCTGCCGGTTCCGGCTTTGAGTGGATTTTCCTGGTCGGTTTTCTGGTCATCTTCTACCTGATGATCTGGCGTCCCCAGGCCAAGCGCGCCAAAGAGCACAAGAACTTGCTCGGTAGCCTGCAAAAGGGCGACGAGGTTGTCACTGGCGGTGGTATCACCGGTAAAGTGGTCAAGGTAACCGACGACTACGTGGTGCTGGAAGTGGCTGACAATGTCGAGCTGAAATTCCAGAAAGCTGCTGTGGTTGCGACCCTTCCCAAGGGCACGCTGAAGGCCCTCTGAGATCCCGTCCACGATTTGCCGCGCTGCGGTGATGCTGGACTCGAGTTGGCTGCGAAATGCTGCTTACAGCTTGTAAACTCCACTTCTCGGCTGATTCCGCCTGGCCCATCCTGGCGATGGCGAGTCGTGAGCTGATTATCTCGACGAGTTCTTCTTTTCTTACGGGGCGCTTTTCAGCGCCCCGCTTTTCTAAGCGGGCGGCGTCATGCTGAACAAATATCCCCTGTGGAAATACTTGCTGATTCTTGCGGTACTGGCCCTGGGGCTGGTGTATTCCGCTCCTAACCTGTATCCCGATGATCCGTCGATTCAGATTACCGGTGCCAGTACGGCACTGAGGATTGATGAGGCGGTTCTCGATAAAGCCAGCCGGGCTCTGACCGCGGCGGGCATTCCCGTCAAGGCGGCAGAGGTCAGTGAGCGTGGCGGCCTGTTGCGACTGACTGGGCTGGGCGATCAGCTGCCGGCCAAGGATGTGGTGCGCAAAGCCCTTGGTGATGAATATGTGGTCGCCCTGAATTTGGCGCCGACCACTCCGCCGTGGCTGCGCAGTCTGGGCGCTAGCCCAATGAAACTGGGACTGGACCTGTCTGGAGGTG
Source organism: Pseudomonas sp. B392_1p (assembly GCF_052245235.1). Classification (NCBI taxonomy): domain Bacteria; kingdom Pseudomonadati; phylum Pseudomonadota; class Gammaproteobacteria; order Pseudomonadales; family Pseudomonadaceae; genus Pseudomonas; species Pseudomonas sp. B392_1p. The sequence goes on along the minus strand of NZ_JBQPXM010000006.1, from coordinate 221,724 downwards.
TGCACTTTCTACTGGAAGTGGACATGGACAAGGCTGTGGATGCCCGGTTGAAAGTGTACGAAGGCGAAGTGAAAAGCCTGCTGCGCAAGGAGCGCATGCGCTACCGGTCGCTGGCCGGGGGCGAGAATGCCTTCCAGCTCGGCTTCTCCGATGCGGAGGCCCTGGCCAAGGCACAAAGCCTGATTCGCAAGAGTTTCACTGATTTCGAAATGACCACCAGCGTGCGCAATCAGCTGCAGGTGCTTAACCTGGCGTTGTCGCCGGCCAAGCTGGCGGAAATTCGCGAGTATTCGATCAAGCAGAACCTGACCACGGTGCGTAACCGCGTCAACGAGTTGGGTGTTGCCGAGCCGCTGGTGCAGCGTCAGGGTGCCAACCGTATTGTGGTTGAACTGCCAGGTGTGCAGGACACCGCAGAAGCGAAGCGTATCCTGGGGAAAACGGCCAGCCTCGAATTCCGTCTGGCGGCTGACCTGGAAACGCCGCGTTCCGCCACGGAGAACTTCGAGTTCCGCGAGGCGGGGCGTGCGCCTGTGGCGCTGGAGCGCAGCGTGATCATTACCGGCGATCAGGTAACTGACGCTTCGGCAAGCTACGATGAAAATGGTCGTCCGCAAGTCAACATCCGTCTCGACGGACATGGCGGCGAGCTGATGAATCGCGCTACCCGCAACAGCGTTGGACGCAGCATGGCGGTGATCTTCATCGAGCAGAAGCCGGTGACGCGCTACGTCAAGCAAACGGTCGACGGTGTTGAGCAGGAGGTTGCTGTTCAGTCGTTCAAGGAAGAGAAGCAAATCATTTCACTGGCCACTATCCAGTCGACCCTGGGCAGCCAGTTCCGCATTACCGGCCTGAATGGTCAGGGCGAATCGTCCGAGCTGGCATTGCTGCTGCGTGCCGGTGGCCTGGCAGCACCGATGTACTTTGCGGAAGAGCGCACCATCGGCCCAAGCCTGGGTGCGGAAAACATCACCAAGGGCATCGAGTCCACCTGGTGGGCGTTGGTCTTCGTCTCGTTGTTCGTCATCGCTATCTACAAGTTCTTCGGCGTTCTGGCGACCATCGCCTTGGCGTTCAACTTGGTGCTGTTGATGGGTCTGATGTCGGTGATCGGTGCCACGTTGACCCTGCCAGGCATCGCCGGCATTGTGCTGACCCTGGGTATGGCGGTAGACGCCAACGTACTGATCTACTCGCGTATTCGCGAAGAGCTGAAGAGTGGCCTATCAGTGCAGCGGGCCATACACGAAGGTTTTGACCGTGCCTACACGGCGATCATCGACAGTAACCTGACGACCCTGCTGGTAGGTGGCATCCTCTTCGCCTTGGGTACCGGGCCGATCAAGGGCTTCGCTGTCACCTTGTCGCTGGGCATTCTCACCTCGATGTTCACTGCGATCCTGTTTACCCGTGCTCAGGTCAACCTGATCTTCGGTGGTCGCAACGTCAAGAAACTGTGGATCTGAGGAATGGCCATGATCAAGAAAACCATACCGTTCATGGCGATCCGCAATATTGCGTTCGCCATTACCCTGGTATTGACCTTCATCGGTCTGGGCGCGCTGATTACCAAAGGTTTGAACTTTGGGCTCGATTTTACCGGCGGCACCCTGATCGAGTTGCAGTATGAAGAAGCAGCGGATCTGGAGCTGATCAAGCGTGAGCTGAGTCAGGCCGGTTATACCGATGCGGTGGTGCAAAGCTTCGGTGCTGTCACCGATGTGCTGGTGCGCATGGCCGGAGATGATCCGCAGCTGGGTGCGCAAGTAGCTGAGGCGCTGCGCAAGATCGATCCGGATGTCCGTTTCCAGGTCAAGCGCGTCGAGTTCGTCGGCCCGCAAGTGGGTGAGGAGTTGCGCGATCAGGGTGGCCTGGCGATGCTCCTGGCTCTGGGTGGCATCCTCCTGTACCTGGCTTTTCGCTTCCAGTGGAAGTTCGGTGTAGGTGCGATCGCTTCCCTGGCTCACGACACCATCCTGACTCTGGGTATCCTGGCGTTTTTCGAGATCCCCTTCGACCTCACTGTTCTGGCTGCGGTGCTGGCAATGATCGGTTACTCGCTGAACGACACCATTATCATTTATGACCGTATCCGCGAAAACTTCCGGGTGCTGCGAAAGGCCAGCCTGGTTGAGAACATTGATACCTCGGTAACCCAGACACTGCTGCGTACCATGGCAACCTCGTTCTCTACAGCTCTGGCGCTAATTGCGCTCTTGATGTTCGGTGGTGATGTGCTGGCCGGGTTTGCGTTGGCACTGCTGATCGGTGTGGTCGTGGGGACCTACTCCTCGGTCTACATCGGCGCTACGGTGCTGGTCTGGCTGAAGCTGACAACCGAAGATTTGATTCCGCCGGTGAGCGAAGAAGTGGTCGACGAATTACCCTAGGCTTTACTGTCCAGAAACGCCGCGCTAGCGGCGTTTTTTTTTGAGCCAAAAAATCTGGCACGCGACGTTAGGTCTGTCTCATGCTTCTCAAGAGCGCTATTAAAGATAAAGAGCGGCGTTCATCGGTTTTGCTCTTCAGAAACCCGTGATAGCGAACACAACATCAAATCGTCTGTCTCAGGCCAGGTATTTAGGGAGGTAGTCCCTGCCCAAGGTATTTTGGAGAGCAAATGAACAAGTCAATGGTAGTGGGCGCAGTGCTGGGTGCGGTGGTGGTCACCGCCGGTGGTGCCGTGGCAACGTACAACATGATGGGCGACAAGGGGCCACAATTTGCACGGGTTACGGATGTTACGCCAATCAAGGAAACCATTCGCACGCCGCGTCAGGTCTGTAAGGATGTGGCGATTACGCATCAGAAGCCGGTGCAGGATCAGCATCAGGTCGCCGGTACGGCGCTGGGGGCAGTGGTTGGCGGTCTGATAGGCAATCAGGTGGGGGGCGGCAGTGGCAAGAAGATCGCCACCGTGGCGGGTGCGGTTGGCGGTGGCTATGCCGGCAACAAGGTGCAAGAACGTATGCAGGCCAATGATACCTATACCACCACGGAAACCCGCTGCAATACCGTGACGGATACCAGTGAGAAGGTCGTCGGGTATACGGTCAAGTACGAGTTGGAAGGGCGGGTTGGCCAAGTGCGTATGGATCGTGATCCGGGTCAGCAGATTCCGGTGCGCGATGGCCAGTTGGTGCTGGCGGAACAGCAGTAAGCCTGGCTGAGCATGCCGCAAGTGCGACAGGCTCCAGACATGAAAAAAGCGCCCTGGGGCGCTTTTTTCATGTCTTTTGCGGTGGCCCGCTTATCGCTTCAGAGCGGTCGACAAGTGCGGTTGGATGGCGGTCAGTACCGCCTTGAAGCACTTGGTGTTCCCGGCAACGATATGGCCTTTCTCCAGAAAAGCGTGGCCGCCATTGAAGTCGCTGACTAGGCCGCCTGCTTCCTGGATTAGAAGGGCGCCCGCGGCCATGTCCCACTCGGACAAGCCGAATTCCCAAAAGGCGTCGTAACGGCCAGCTGCCACATAGGCCAGGTCGAGACTGGCCGAGCCTGCGCGGCGGATACCGGCGGTTTGGCCCACCAGGCTGCGGAACATGCCCAGGTAGCTGTCTAAATGGTCCAGCTGACTGTCGCGGAATGGGAAGCCGGTGCCCAGCAGGGCGCCTTCAAGGCTGCGGCGCGGGCTGACCCGCAGGCGACGACCGTTGAGCGCAGCGCCGCGGCCACGGCTGGCGGTAAACTCTTCTTGGCGAACCGGATCGAGGACAACGGCGTGTTCCAGGCGGCCCTTGTATTTGCAGGCGATGCTAACCGCAAAGTGGGGTACGCCGCGCAGAAAGTTGGTGGTCCCATCCAGAGGATCGATAACCCAGAGATAGTCGCTACCCTCGCCGCTGCCGGGAGTCAGGCCGCTTTCCTCGCCCATGAAGCCGTGATTTGGATAAGCCTTGCGCAGGGCATTGATGATGCATTGTTCTGCGGCAAGATCGACTTCGCTAACATAATCCTTGGCATCTTTCTCGTTTACCGAGATGGCATCCAGGCGTTCGATAGAGCGGAAAATCAGTTCACCGGCGCTGCGCGCAGCGCGCAGCGCGATATTCAGCATGGGCTGCATGGAGAGGGTCACCTGGGCTGGTAAAGAAAGCCGATTATTCTAGCAGAAAAGCAGTTTGGGTGTTGAAAACCTGCGTTCATCTTGCGTGCGTTCAGCAAGCTGCATCGTTTAAGATTCGTCCCCTTTGTATTCAGCGGGAGCAGGCAGTGCTAGAAAACATTCGCGTGGTGCTGGTCAATACCAGTCATCCAGGCAATATCGGTGGGGCTGCTCGCGCCATGAAGAATATGGGGCTGTCCCGTCTGGTGCTCGTCGATCCTGAAGAATTTCCCAGCGGTAAGGCCGTGGCGCGGGCCTCGGGGGCGACGGATATTCTCGACGGCGCTCAGGTCGTAGCCACGCTGGAAGAAGCACTGATCGGTTGTAGCCTGGTGCTCGGCACTAGTGCGCGAGACCGGCGGATTCCCTGGCCGCTGCTTGATCCGCGCGAAAGCGGTACGGTTTGTGTGGAGCAAATACAGCTGGGTGGCGAGGTCGCGCTGGTCTTTGGGCGTGAGTACGCCGGGCTGACCAATGATGAGCTGCAGCGCTGTCAGTTTCATGTGCATATTCCTTCCGATCCGGAGTTCAGCTCATTGAACCTGGCAGCTGCGGTGCAGGTGCTGACCTATGAGGTCCGTATGGCCTGGCTGGCGGCTCAGGGGCGTCCGAGCAAAGTGGAAAAGCTGGAAGTTACTGCCATGCATGACACTCAGCCGGTGACCGCGGATGAGATGGAGCTGTACTACCGGCACTTGGAAGAGACTTTGGTGCAGATCGGTTTTCTTGACCCCGCCAAGCCGCGCCACCTGATGGCTCGCTTGCGACGTCTGTACGGCCGTATCGCGGTCAGCAAGCTGGAAATGAATATTTTGCGCGGCATTTTGACCGAAACTCAAAAGACCGCGCGAGGCGAGCCACACAAGCGGAGAGATCAGTGATGTTCGCACGTATGCGAGAAGATATTCAAAGCGTATTTAGTCGCGACCCGGCAGCCCGTAATGCCTTCGAGATCGTCACCTGCTATCCGGGGCTGCATGCCATCTGGCTGCATCGAGTGGCCCATTGGTTGTGGGGGTATGACTGGAAGTGGTGCGCGCGCATGGTCTCCAATTTCAATCGCTGGTTGACCGGGATCGAGATACATCCTGGGGCCAAGGTCGGCCGGCGTTTTTTTATTGACCATGGCATGGGTATTGTTATCGGCGAGACGGCCGAGATTGGCGATGACGTAACGCTTTACCAGGGGGTGACCCTGGGAGGCACAAGTTGGAACAAGGGTAAGCGCCACCCAACATTGGAAGATGGTGTGGTGGTCGGTGCGGGTGCAAAGGTCCTGGGGCCGTTTACGGTTGGTGCCGGGGCCAAGATCGGCTCCAATGCGGTGGTGACCAAGCCGGTTCCGGCTGGTGCTACGGCGGTGGGCATTCCGGGTCGGGTGATCGTCAAGCCGAATGGTGAGCAAGAGGCCAAGCGCAAGGCAATGGCCGAGAAGTTCGGCTTCGATGCGTACGGTCTCGGTCAGGACATGCCCGATCCTGTGGCGCGCTCGATTGGCCAGCTGCTTGATCATTTACAAGTGGTTGATGCGCGCCTGGAAGGGATGTGCAAGGCATTGCAGGACCTGGGTAGCGACTACTGCGCGAAAGACATGCCAACACTGCGCGACGAGGATTTTGCCGCGGTCAAGGAGGCGGACGACGGTGAGGTTAGGTCTTAGGTTGGATGCCTGAGGGGTTGGCAGCCTGTTAACATGGCGACCGTTGCCGCAGGTAAACCCGAGTGTTTTGATTGGTCTTATAGTTGACTCAATTACTCGGATATTGGATACTTGCGCCAAACCAGTGATCCTGCGGTGCTTCGTCATGCGACTCACAACCAAAGGCCGTTATGCCGTCACAGCCATGCTTGATTTGGCTTTGCATGCCCAGCAAGGGCCGGTTTCGCTTGCGGATATTTCCGAGCGACAAGGCATCTCCCTGTCTTACCTGGAACAGCTGTTCGCCAAGCTGCGCCGCAACGAACTGGTAACCAGCGTGCGTGGCCCCGGCGGCGGCTACCACCTGGCTCGTGAAATGCGCGCCATTCAGGTTGCGCAGGTGATCGATGCGGTCAACGAGTCTGTAGATGCCACCCGTTGTCAGGGGGTGGGGGATTGCCATGATGGCGGTACCTGCCTGACGCACCACTTGTGGTGCGACCTGAGCGATCAGATCCATACCTTCCTCAGTGGCATAAGCCTGGCTGACTTGGTGAGCCGGCGCGAGGTGCAGGAAGTCGCCCGGCGCCAGGATAGGCTCCGCAGTCACGGCGGAACGCCGGAATTCGAAAAGATTAAAGCGTCCGCCATTCAATGACGATGCGCGCTGCCTGATAGGAGATACTCGATGAGATTGCCGATTTACCTCGATTATTCTGCCACGACCCCGGTGGATCCCCGTGTGGCGAAATTGATGTGCGACTGCCTGACCATGGAAGGCAACTTCGGTAACCCGGCTTCGCGCTCCCACGTCTTTGGCTGGAAATCCGAAGAAGCCGTGGAAAACGCTCGCCGTCAGGTCGCCGACCTGGTCAATGCCGATCCGCGCGAAATCGTCTGGACCTCCGGGGCCACCGAGTCGGACAACCTGGCCATCAAGGGTGTGGCGCACTTCTACGCCAGCAAGGGTAAGCACATCATTACCTCGAAGATCGAGCACAAGGCAGTGCTGGACAGCACGCGCCAATTGGAGCGCGAAGGTTTTGAGGTCACGTACCTTGAGCCAGGTGAAGATGGCATCGTAACCCCGGCCATGGTTGAGGCCGCCCTGCGTGAAGACACCATTCTGGTCTCGATCATGCACGTCAATAACGAAATCGGTACCGTCAACGACATCGCCGCCATTGGCGAGCTGACCCGTTCGCGTGGCGTGCTGTTCCACGTCGATGCCGCGCAATCCACCGGCAAGGTGGAGATCGACCTGGAAAAGATGAAGGTCGATCTGATGAGCTTCTCCGCCCACAAGACCTACGGCCCCAAAGGCATTGGTGCGCTGTACGTACGCCGTAAACCGCGCGTACGCCTGGAAGCGCAGATGCATGGCGGCGGTCACGAACGTGGCATGCGTTCCGGTACGCTGGCGACTCACCAGATCGTCGGCATGGGGGAGGCCTTCCGTATCGCCAAGGAAGACATGCAGCAAGACCGCGCCCACGTACTGGCGCTGCGCGAGCGTTTCATGCGGCAGGTCGAAGACATGGAAGAGCTTTATGTCAACGGCAGTATGACCCAGCGTGTGCCGCACAACCTGAACCTGAGCTTCAACTACGTCGAAGGCGAGTCGCTGATCATGGCCCTCAAGGACCTGGCGGTGTCGTCCGGTTCGGCCTGTACCTCGGCTTCCCTGGAGCCGTCCTACGTGCTGCGTGCCCTGGGCCGTAACGATGAGCTGGCGCATAGCTCGATTCGCTTTACCTTTGGCCGCTTCACCACCGAAGAAGATATCGATTACGCCGCACAGAAGGTTCGCGAAGCGGTGGTCAAGCTGCGTGAATTGTCGCCGCTGTGGGATATGTACAAAGAGGGCGTCGACCTCAGTAAGGTTGAATGGCAAGCGCACTAAGACGCTATCCCAGACGCCCGCCCGTGAACAGAGAGGAATTGCACCATGGCTTACAGTGAAAAGGTCATCGACCACTACGAAAACCCGCGCAACGTTGGCAAGTTTGATGCCGAAGATCCGAATATCGGCACCGGCATGGTCGGCGCTCCGGCCTGTGGTGACGTGATGCGCCTGCAGATCAAGGTCAACGACGCAGGCGTCATCGAAGACGCCAAGTTCAAGACCTACGGTTGCGGCTCGGCGATTGCCTCGAGCTCGCTGGCCACCGAGTGGATGAAGGGCAAAACCCTGGATGAAGCTGCTGCGCTGAAAAACACCATGATCGCTGAAGAGCTTGCCCTGCCGCCGGTGAAAATTCACTGCTCGGTACTCGCCGAGGACGCCATCAAGGCGGCCGTGCGCGACTACAAGCACAAGAAGGGTCTGCTCTGAGGAGGGCGTCATGGCAATCAGCATGACTGAAGCGGCTGCACAACACGTGCGCCGCTCCCTGGAAGGTCGCGGCAAGGGCGAAGGTGTTCGTCTGGGCGTGCGTACCACTGGCTGTTCCGGTCTGGCCTATGTGCTGGAGTTTGTCGACGAGCTGAAGCCTGAGGATCAAGTGTTCGAGAGCCATGGCGTCCGCGTCATCATTGACCCGAAGAGCCTGGTTTACCTCGATGGCACCGAGCTGGATTTCACCCGCGAAGGGCTCAACGAGGGCTTCAAGTTCAACAACCCCAACGTGCGTGGCGAGTGTGGCTGCGGCGAGAGCTTCAATATCTGAGGTTGTTCGTGGTCAAGCCTTGTCACTTCGCCCTGTTCGATCTGCAGCCGGACTTTCGCATTGATCTTTCGGCGCTGGCTGTGCGTTATCGCGAGCTGGCCCGAAGCATGCACCCCGATCGCTTCGCCAATGCGACTGCCGCGGAGCAGCGCCAGGCGCTGGAGCGCTCGGCAAGCCTCAATGAAGCCTATCAGGTACTCAGGAGCGCGCCGCAACGGGCGCGTTATCTCCTGGGTATCGGAGGTCATGAGCTGGCGCTGGAAGTGACGGTGCAAGACCCGGAGTTCCTCATGCAGCAGATTCAGTTGCGTGAGGAGTTGGAGGACTTGCAAGACAGCGCCGATCTGGGCGGTGTGGCGGCCTTCAAGAAACGCTTGAAAGCAGCCCAGGAACAGCTCGAAGACAGCTTTGCCAGCTGCTGGCGCGAGTCCGCCCAGCGCGAGCAGGCTGAGCGACTGGTGCGCCGCATGCAGTTTCTCGACAAGCTCACCCATGAGGTGCGTCAGCTCGAAGAGCGCCTCGACGATTAATTCCCGCGCTGTGGCGCGGCATCCGACACGCAGGCAAGCATGGTTTTACTGCAGATCGCCGAACCCGGACAAGCTCCCCAACCCCACCAGCGCCGTCTGGCCGTGGGTATCGACCTGGGTACCACCAACTCGCTGGTCGCTGCATTGCGCAGCGGCAGTGCCGTGCCGCTGCCCGACGCTGATGGGAAATTCCTGTTGCCGTCGGCCGTGCGCTACCACGCCGATCGCGTTGAGGTCGGTCATGGTGCCAAGGCGGCGGCTGCCAGCGATCCATTGAATACCGTGGTTTCGGTCAAGCGCTTCATGGGGCGTGGGCTGGCCGACATCAAGCAATTAGGTGAGCAGTTGCCCTACCGCTTCAGTGAGGGCGAGTCGCACATGCCCTTCATCGATACGGTGCAGGGGCCGAAAAGCCCGGTTGAAGTTTCCGCTGAGATTTTGCGCACCTTGCGCCAGCGTGCCGAACAAACCCTCGGTGGCGACTTGGTTGGCGCCGTGATCACGGTGCCGGCTTACTTCGATGATGCCCAGCGTCAGGCCACCAAGGATGCCGCGCGTCTGGCCGGGCTCAATGTGCTGCGCTTGCTCAACGAGCCGACTGCCGCCGCCGTGGCTTATGGTCTGGACAAGCAGGCCGAAGGGCTGATCGCGATCTACGACCTGGGCGGTGGTACGTTCGATATTTCCATCCTGCGGCTTTCCAAGGGCGTCTTCGAAGTGCTGGCTACCGGTGGTGATAGTGCGCTGGGTGGCGACGACTTCGACCATGCGATTGCCGGCTGGATCATCGAGCAGGCGGATCTGTCGACTAACCTCGATCCCGGCACCCAGCGGCGCTTGCTGCAGATCGCCTGTGCGGCCAAAGAGGCCTTGACCGAGCGTGACAGTGTCACTGTCGAGTACGCCGATTGGTCAGGCGAGCTGAGTCATAGCCAGTTTCATGCGCTGATCGATCCGCTGATCGCTCGCAGCCTGAAAGCCTGCCGGCGCGCTGTGCGTGATGCTGAGTTGGAGATCGAAGACGTGACCGCGGTGGTCATGGTTGGTGGTTCGACCCGTGTGCCGCGTGTGCGCGAAGTGGTGGGCGAGCTGTTCGGCCACCCCCCGTTGGCGGACATCGATCCGGACCAAGTCGTGGCCATTGGCGCGGCGATTCAGGCCGATACCCTGGCCGGCAATCGAAGTGGCGACGAGCTGCTGCTGTTGGATGTGATCCCCTTGTCGCTCGGCCTGGAAACCATGGGCGGGCTGATGGAGAAGGTCATTCCGCGCAATACCACCATTCCGGCAGCCCGCGCCCAGGACTTCACCACCTATAAAGATGGCCAGACGGCCATGGTGATTCAGGTGCTGCAGGGCGAGCGTGAGCTGGTCAAGGATTGTCGCTCACTGGCGCGCTTCGAGCTGCGCGGCATCCCGCCGATGGTGGCCGGTGCGGCAAAGATCCGCGTGACCTTCCAGGTGGATGCCGACGGTCTGCTCAGTGTTGCGGCGCGGGAGCTGAGTTCCGGTGTTGAGGCGAGTATCCAGGTCAAGCCGTCCTACGGGCTGACCGATGGAGAAATTGCGCGCATGCTGCAGGACTCCTTTCAACATGCGGGTGACGACAAGGTTGCCCGCGCCTTGGCCGAGCATCAGGTTGATGCGCAGCGCCTGCTCGAGGCTGTGGAGGCGGCTCTGCAGGCCGATGGCGAGCGTCTGCTGGACCCCGAGGAGCGTCAGGCCATTGATGCCGAGATGGATGCGCTACGTGCGCTGCAAGACAGCGATGATGGCGTGGCCATCGAGCAGCAGACCCAGCGCCTGACCCAGATTACCGACGCCTTTGCCGCTCGCCGGCTGGATGCCACCGTCAAGGCCGCACTGGCCGGACGGCAGCTCAACGATATCGAGGAATAAGCACTATGCCGCAGATCATTATTCTGCCCCATGCTGAGCAATGCCCGGAAGGCGCCGTTATCGAGGCGCAAGTTGGTGAGACCGTGCTGGATGCCGCTCTGCGTCACGGCATCGAAATCGAACATGCTTGCGAAAAGTCCTGCGCCTGCACCACCTGTCACGTCGTGATTCGTGAAGGATTCGACTCGCTGGAAGAGTCCGATGAGCTGGAAGACGACATGCTGGACAAAGCGTGGGGGCTTGAGCCTCAGTCGCGCCTGTCCTGCCAGGCTGTTGTGGCTGATAGGGATCTGGTCGTGGAAATTCCCAAGTACACCATTAACCAGGTATCTGAAGGGCATTGAGGCGATTATGAGTCTGAAGTGGGTAGATGTATTGGAAATTGCCATTCAGTTGGCTGAGAGCAAACCTGAAATCGATCCGCGTCAGGTCAACTTCGTCAACCTGCATCGTTGGGTAACCGAGCTGCCCGAGTTCAGCGACGACCCTCAGCGCGGCGGCGAAAAAGTGCTGGAAGCGATCCAGGCCGCCTGGATCGAAGAGCTGGAATAGCAGTCGCAGGTATAACGCTGCGCATCTCGATGTCGGGTTTGGTTCGCCAACCCGACATTGTGTTTTCAGGCCGTCGTCGATCATGTGCCGCTTATGGCTAGAGCCTGCGGTTGTGCGTATAATCCGCCGGTTCAATTTTCCGCATCAATCCATCCCGCCTCTTGGAGTTTCCCATGGCTGTTCAACGCACTTTCTCCATCATCAAGCCCGACGCCGTCGCCAAAAACGTCATCGGTGAAATCACTACTCGTTTTGAAAAGGCCGGTCTGCGCGTTGTCGCTTCCAAGATGGTTCAGCTGTCCGAGCGCGAAGCTGCCGGTTTCTACGCCGAGCACAGCGAGCGCGGCTTCTTCAAGGATCTGGTTGCTTTCATGACCTCCGGCCCGGTTATCGTTCAGGTTCTGGAAGGCGAAAACGCCGTCCTGAAAAACCGCGAACTGATGGGCGCCACTAACCCGAAGGAAGCGGCTGCCGGTACCATTCGCGCTGATTTCGCTGTCTCCATCGACGAAAACGCCGTTCACGGTTCCGACTCCGAAGAGTCCGCAGCGCGTGAAATCTCCTACTTCTTCGCCGCTACCGAGCTGTGCAACCGCATTCGCTGATCACGATAGCGAGAGGGTGAAGCCATGACCATTACCACTGCCGGCAAAGTCAACCTGCTGGGTCTGACCCAGCCGCAACTGGAACAGTTCTTCGAGTCGATTGGCGAGAAGCGCTTCCGTGCCGGTCAGGTGATGAAATGGATTCACCACTTTGGCGTCGATGATTTCGATGCCATGAGCAATCTCGGCAAGGCCTTGCGCGAAACGCTCAAGGCCCGCGCCGAGATTCGCGGTCCCGAAGTAGTCAGCCAGGACATTTCCAGCGACGGCACTCGCAAATGGGTGGTGCGCGTGGCGTCCGGCAGCTGTGTCGAGACTGTCTATATCCCCGCCAATGGGCGCGGCACCCTGTGTGTCTCTTCCCAGGCTGGCTGCGCGCTGGATTGCAGTTTCTGCTCCACCGGTAAGCAAGGATTCAACAGCGACCTGACCGCTGCCGAAATCATCGGCCAAGTCTGGGTCGCCAACAAGTCGTTCGGCACCGTGCCGGCGAAGATCGACCGTGCCATCACCAACGTGGTGATGATGGGCATGGGCGAGCCGCTCCTCAACTTCGACAACGTGGTCGCCTCCATGAACATCATGATGGACGACCTCGGTTACGGCATTTCCAAACGCAAGGTGACGCTGTCTACCTCTGGCGTGGCGCCGATGATCGACAAGCTCGGCGAAGTGACTGACGTAGCGCTGGCCCTGTCGCTGCATGCGCCCAACGATGAGTTGCGCAACCAGCTGGTGCCGATCAACAAGAAGTATCCACTGGCAGTCGTACTCAAGGCTTGCCAGAACTACATTGCCCGTCTGGGTGACAAGCGTTACCTGACGATCGAGTACACCCTGCTCAAGGATGTGAACGATCAGCCTGAGCATGCTGGGCAGATGATCGCATTGCTCAAGGATATTCCTTGCAAAATCAACCTGATCCCGTTTAATCCCTTCCCGTATTCCGGGTATGAGCGGCCGAGCAACAATGCCATCCGCCGCTTCCAGGACCAACTGCAGCAGGCTGGACACAATGTCACGGTGCGCACCACGCGCGGAGACGACATTGATGCGGCGTGCGGTCAGTTGGTCGGCAAAGTGCAGGATCGCACCCGGCGCAGCGAGCGATATATCGCCGTGCGCGAACTGAGCGTTGACGCCAGCGAGCAGCGCGGCACCACCAGTCGTCCCTGAGGGAGTGAGTGCATGTTCCCGCGCATTGCGCTGCTTGTTTTGTTTGCCGGGCTGTTGGCCGGATGTATGACCGGTGGCAGTCACAATCCGATGAGCACCAGCCAGGGGCGCGATGAAGCCCGCGATGCCTATATCCAGTTGGGCATCGGCTACCTGCAGCAAGGCGCCAGCGAGCGCGCCAAGGCGCCGTTGAGCAAGGCGTTGGAGCTGGACCCCAACAGTGCCGATGCCCATGCCGCACTGGCCCTGCTGTTTCAAACGCAGATGGAACCGCAGCTGGCCGACCAACATTACCGCAAGGCGCTGACCGGTCGGTCCGGCGATGCGCGGATCCTCAACAATTACGGGACCTTCCTGTTCGAGCGTGGCCACTATGCACAGGCCTATGAACGCTTTCGTCAGGCCAGCCAGGACACGCTGTATGGCGAGCGGTCGCGGGTGTTCGAAAACCTTGGCATGACGGCCCGTGCCATGGGCAAGCCGGCTCAGGCCGAAGAGCATTTTCAGCGTGCTTTGCGCCTGAATGCGAGGCAGCCGCGCGCCTTGCTCGAAATGGCCGTCATTTCGTACGAAAAACGCGAATACATACCAGCCCGCAATTATTACGAGCGTTTCACTACCTTGTCGGAGCAAAATGCCCGTAGCCTGTTGTTGGGCATCCGCCTGGCCAAAGTCTTCGCTGACCCAGACAAGGCGGCCAGCTATGGTCTTCAGCTCAAGCGCTTGTATCCTGCCTCGCAGGAATATCGGCTATTTCTGACGGAGCAATGATGAACACGTCGTATCCTGAATCCGAAGCGACTTCCCCGGGACATCCTGGCGAGGCTTTGCGTGCAGCCCGTGAAGGCCGTAACTGGCTGAAGTCGGATGTGGCCATGCAGCTTCACCTGAGCACGGATGCCCTGACCTATCTGGAGACTGGTCAATTCGACAAGCTGCCTGGCCTGACCTTTGCGCGTGGATATGTCCGCGCCTATGCCAAGCTGCTGGACTTGGACCAGAATCAGTTGGTGCATGATTTCGACGTGATAACGGGCTCCACTCCCGTGGCCAGCAATTTGCACAGCTTGGGCCGTATCGAAGAGCCCTCGCGCCTGTCGCGAACCATGCTGCGTGCCGGAGTGGTGGTGTTGCTGTTGATCATGATTGGTGCTGGTGCGCTGTGGTGGCAAGAGCGTTATGCCGCGACCCCGCAGGAACAAGCCGCCAGGCCGATTGAGCATGTGGAAGTGGAAAGCGCAGATGGCAGCACGCAGATTCATCCGCTGGATGAATTGGAAGATCAGGCCGTGGAAGCGGCCCAGGTGCCTATCGACCTGTTAGCGGGTGAGCCGGCTCCCTTGGCCTCGGTTGAGGCTGAGCCGATCGAGGAAGCGCCGGTAGAAGAAGCGCCCGTGGCCGTTGCCGATGATCAGGGCACGCTGGTGCTGCAATTTACCGAAGAATGCTGGACTCGCGTTGCCGATGCAGATGGCAAGGTGCTTGCGAGCGCACTCAAGCGTCCCGGCGAAACGCTGGAGGTCCGCGGCAAGGCGCCGCTGGAAGTTCGCCTGGGCTACGCGCGCGGCGTGCAAGTCAGTTACAACGGTGAGAACGTCAATGTGGTCCCCTTCATGCGTGGCCAAACCGCGACATTGAAGCTGGGCCAATAGAGCTGGACAATCATGCATAGCAAATCCCCCATCAAACGTCGCCTGTCCCGCAAAATCTGGGTGGGCGCGGTGCCGGTTGGCGGCGATGCGCCGATTGCGGTGCAGAGCATGACCAATAGCGACACCCATGATGTGCCGGCTACGGTGGCGCAGATCCAGCGCCTGGAAGCCGCGGGTGCCGACATCGTGCGCGTCTCGGTACCGGACATGGACGCCGCCGAGGCGTTTGGTCGCATCAAGCAGCAGGTCAAGGTGCCGCTGGTGGCCGATATTCATTTCGACTACCAGATTGCCCTGCGTGTGGCCGAACTGGGTGTCGATTGCCTGCGTATCAACCCGGGCAACATCGGTCGCGAAGACCGGGTGCGCGCCGTGGTCGAAGCCGCCCGTGATCGAGGCATCCCGATCCGCATTGGCGTCAATGCGGGCTCTCTGGAAAAGGATTTGCAGAAGAAATACGGCGAGCCGACGCCCGAAGCGTTGGTTGAATCCGCGCTGCGTCATGTCGAGCACCTGGATCGGCTGAATTTCCCCGACTTCAAGGTCAGTGTGAAGGCGTCCGATGTGTTCATGGCCGTTGAAGCCTACCGACTGCTGGCTCGCCAGATCGAGCAGCCGCTGCACCTGGGCATCACCGAAGCCGGTGGCTTGCGCTCGGGTA
This sequence comes from Pseudomonas sp. B392_1p, assembly GCF_052245235.1. Classification (NCBI taxonomy): domain Bacteria; kingdom Pseudomonadati; phylum Pseudomonadota; class Gammaproteobacteria; order Pseudomonadales; family Pseudomonadaceae; genus Pseudomonas; species Pseudomonas sp. B392_1p. The sequence continues at coordinate 206,233 of NZ_JBQPXM010000006.1, read as the reverse complement.
CGGTGAAGTCCGCCGTCGGCCTGGGCATGCTGCTCGCTGAGGGCATTGGCGACACCATCCGGATCTCGCTGGCAGCCGATCCGGTGGAAGAGATCAAGGTCGGTTTCGATATTCTCAAGTCGCTACGCCTGCGCTCGCGGGGCATCAATTTCATTGCCTGTCCCAGTTGCTCACGGCAGAACTTCGACGTGGTCAAGACCATGAACGAGCTGGAACAGCGGGTCGAAGACCTGCTGGTGCCGATGGATGTGGCGGTGATCGGCTGTGTGGTCAACGGCCCCGGCGAAGCCAAGGAGGCGCATATCGGCCTGACCGGCGGCTCGCCCAACCTCGTCTATATCGACGGTAAACCCGCACACAAGATGGTTAATGACAATCTGGTGGATGAGCTTGAGCGCTTGATCCGCCGCAAAGCCGCCGAAAAGCTGGAAGCCGATGCTTCGCTGATCGTCCGCAGCTGATTTAAGGAACGAACTTGAGCAAGACCCTGCAAGCCATTCGTGGCATGAATGACATCCTGCCGGCACAAACACCGGTATGGCGCTATCTGGAGAGTACCTTTGCCGAGCTGCTGGACAGCTACGGCTACAGCGAGATCCGCTTGCCGATCGTTGAATACACCGAACTGTTCGCCCGCGGCATTGGCGAAGGGACTGATGTGGTCGACAAGGAAATGTACACCTTCCTGGACCGCAACGAAGAGTCCCTGACCCTGCGTCCCGAAGGCACCGCCGGTTGCGTGCGTGCCGTGCTGGAGCATGGTCTTTCGGGTGGCGGCCAGGTGCAGAAACTCTGGTATCTCGGCCCGATGTTCCGCTATGAAAAGCCGCAGAAAGGCCGTTATCGGCAGTTTCACCAGATTGGCGTGGAAGTGTTCAATCAGCCGGGTCCTGACATCGACGCCGAGCTGATCGTGCTCACGGCGCGGCTGTGGAAGAAACTCGGCATCGCCGACGCGGTGACCCTGCAACTCAACAGCCTGGGCTCCAGCGAGGCCCGTGCGGCCTACCGCGATGCGTTGGTGGTTTACCTGCAACAGCGCTTCGACCAGCTCGACGAAGACAGCCAGCGCCGCTTGACCACCAATCCGCTGCGTATCCTGGACAGCAAGAATGCCCAGACCCAGTCTCTGCTGGCTGATGCGCCGACCTTGCTCGAGTATCTCGATGAAGATTCGCGCAGCCACTTCGAGGGCCTCAAGTCGCGCCTGGATGTGCTGGGCATAGCTTACGAAATCAACCCGAAACTGGTGCGTGGCCTGGATTATTACGGCCGCACCGTGTTCGAGTGGGTCACTGACAAGCTGGGTTCCCAGGGCACCGTGTGTGCCGGTGGTCGCTACGACGGGCTGATCAGCCAGTTCGGTGGCAAGCCGACCCCGGGCGTGGGTTTTGCCATGGGTGTGGAGCGCCTGGTACTGCTGGTGGAAACGCTGCAGCAGATTCCTGCGGAACTGTCGCGTCCGGCACATGCCTATATCTGCGCCTTCGGCGAGCCGGCCGAGCTGGCCGCCCTGGCGTTGTCCGAGCAGCTGCGTGATACGCTTCCGGGCTTGCGCGTGCTGGTCAACGCCGGTGCCGGCAGCTTCAAGAGTCAATTCAAGAAAGCCGACAAGAGTGGCGCGCAATTTGCCCTTATCCTTGGTGAGGATGAGCTGGCCAAGCGCGTGGTGGGCTGCAAGCCGCTGCGTGATGACAGCGAACAACAAAGCATTGCCTGGGATGCGCTGGCCGGCCATCTGGCGGGTCTGGTGCAAGACCGCGGCCGATAACGAAAAAGGAGAAGTTGGGTGAGCATGACCGAAGACGAGCAGATTGCGCAGTTGAAGGACTGGTGGCAGCGCAACGGCAAACCCTTGTTGACCGGCGGCATTCTGGCTCTGGCCCTGGTGTTTGGCTGGCAGGCGTGGCAGAAGCATCAGGTCAATCAGGCCAATGGAGCATCCATGCTCTATCAGCAACTGCTGGATACCGTACTGAATCCGAACGCACCGGTGGATACCGCACGTGTCGCTGAGTTGGCGGCCCAGTTGAAAAATGATTTCGGCAGCACTCACTACGCCCAGTACGGCAGCCTGTTCGTGGCCAAGGTGGCCGTCGAAGCCGGCAAGCTGGACGATGCGGTGAATGAGTTGCGCCCTGTGCTGGATGATCCGGTCGATGCGGAAGTGGGCGAGCTGGCACGCCAGCGCCTGGCTCGAATCCTGGCGGCCCAAGGCAAGGCAGAGGAAGGCTTGGCCTTGCTGGATGGCAATGTCAGTGCAGCGTTCCAGGCAGGCCGTGAGGAAGTCAAAGGCGATCTGCTGGTCCAGCTGGGCCGTGCGGAGGATGCCCGTACCGCCTATAACAAGGCCAAGGCGGTGCTGCGTGACAATGCAGCGGCCGGCGAGCTGCAACTCAAGCTGGACGATCTCGCTGACGGAGGCGTCTGACTGTGAAAGCCTTGACCTACGCTGTGCTGCTGTCCGTGACCGTTCTGGTCGCCGGCTGTGGTAGCTCGAGCAAGAAGGAATTACCGCCGGCCGAGTTGCCGAAGTTCGAAGCGGAGATTCAGCTGCGCAAGGTATGGAGCCGCTCCATCGGCAGTGGTCAGGGCGACAACTACAGCATGCTGACGCCAGCAGTGGACGGTGAGCTGATTTTCGCTGCCGATGTCAAAGGTCGTGTGGTGGCCATGGATCGCACCACCGGCAAGGTGCAGTGGAAGAAGGACCTCAAAGTGCCGGTGTCCGGTGGCGTCGGTGCCGGCAATGGTCTGGTGCTGGTCGGCACGCTCAAGGGTGAGGTGATTGCCCTGGACAGCGGCAGTGGCGAGCGCAGATGGCGTGCGCAGGTGACCAGTGAGGTGCTTTCCGCACCGGCCACCAATGGCGATGTAGTCGTCGTACAAACTCAGGACGATCGGCTGATCGCCCTGGAGGCAAGCGACGGCACACAGCGCTGGATTTACGACAACACCCCGGCGGTGCTGACGTTGCGCGGTACCGGTGCCCCGCTGGTCACCAACCAGTTGGCCTTTGCAGGCCTGTCCACTGGCAAGGTGATTGCCGTGGATACCCGTCGAGGCATGCCGGTCTGGGAGCAGCGCATCGCGGTGCCGCAGGGCCGTTCCGAGCTGGAACGGGTGGTGGATATCGACGGCGGCTTGCTGCTGTCGGGCGGTAATCTGTACGTGGTGACCTATCAAGGCCGTGTCGCCGCTCTGGAGCAGAACAGTGGTCGTATCCTCTGGCAGCGCGAGGCGTCCAGTTACGTCGGTGTCGCCCAGGGCTTCGGCAGCGTTTATGTGAGCCAGGCCGATGGCACCGTGGAAGGTATCGACGAGCGTTCGACCTCGGCATTGTGGAGTAATGATGGCTTGGCGCGTCGTCAGCTGTCGGCGCCGGAAGTGTTTTCCAGCTACGTCGCAGTGGGCGATCTGGAAGGCTATCTGCACCTGATCAGCCAGGTGGATGGTCGCTTCGTGGCCCGCACCCGTATCGACAGCGACGGCCTGCGCGCCCGACCGCTGGTGGTGGGCGGCTGGCTGTATGCCTATGGCAACAGTGGAAAACTGGTGGGCTTGACCATCAAGTAAGCCGAGCGCCGGCCTGGATTCATCCGGGCTGTGCGGAACGGCCGTCTGCTTCGGCAGGCTTTTAAAATTGCTGGCCGCTGCCCTTGCAGCGGCCTTTGTGTTTTCTGAATTATCGCAGTGGAGAGCCGTATGGTTCCCGTAATCGCCTTGGTTGGCCGTCCCAATGTGGGCAAATCGACCCTGTTCAACCGCCTGACCAAAACCCGTAACGCCATCGTGGCTGAATTCGCAGGGCTGACCCGCGACCGCCAATATGGCGAGGCCAAATGGCAGGGTAAAACCTACCTCGTCATCGATACCGGGGGTATCTCCGGCGACGAGGAGGGCATTGATGCCAAGATGGCCGAGCAATCGCTGCAGGCCATCGAAGAAGCCGATGCCGTGCTGTTCATGGTCGACTCGCGCGCCGGCCTGACCGCTGCGGATCAGATGATCGCCGAGCATCTGCGCAAGCGAAACAAGCGCTGTTTTCTGGTTGCCAACAAGGTCGACACCGTCGATCCGGACCTGGCGCGCGCCGAGTTCAGCCCGCTGGGCCTGGGTGATGCGCTGCCAATCGCCGCCGCTCATGGGCGCGGGATCAGTCACATGCTGGATGCCGCGCTGGGGATCTTTGCCAGCGATGAAGCGGAGGCTGAAGACGAAGAGGCTGAAATCGTCGCCCCGGGCCAGGAAGCCAAGCGCATTCCGGGACCCAGCGAGAAAGACGGCATCAAGATCGCCATCATCGGCCGACCCAACGTGGGCAAGTCGACGCTGGTCAACCGCATGCTGGGCGAGGAGCGGGTCATCGTCTATGACCAGGCCGGCACCACCCGCGACAGCATCTACATTCCCTTCGAGCGCGGCGATGAGAAATACACGCTGATCGACACCGCCGGTGTGCGCCGGCGCGGCAAGATCTTCGAAGCGGTGGAAAAGTTCTCCGTGGTCAAGACCCTGCAGGCGATCCAGGACGCCAACGTGGTGATCTTCGTCATGGACGCGCGTGAAGGGGTGGTCGAACACGACCTTAATCTGCTTGGCTTCGTGCTGGAAACCGGCCGTGCGCTGGTCATCGCGCTGAACAAGTGGGATGGCATGGACCCCAAGGAACGCGATTATGTGAAGACCGAGCTGGAGCGCCGGTTGTTCTTCGTCGACTTCGCCGATATTCACTTCATCTCGGCATTGCACGGCACGGGGGTGGGCAATCTGTACAAGTCGGTGCAGGCCTCGTTCACCTCGGCGGTGACCCGCTGGCCGACCAATCGCCTGACGCAGATCCTGGAAGACGCCGTGCAAGAGCACCAACCGCCGATGGTCAACGGCCGGCGCATCAAGCTGCGCTACGCTCACCTGGGTGGCGCCAACCCGCCGCTGATCGTGATCCATGGCAACCAGGTCGACGCGGTGCCCAAGTCCTACTCTCGCTACCTGGAAAACACCTTCCGGCGGGTACTCAAATTGGTCGGCACGCCGATTCGCATCGAGTACAAGGGCGGTGAAAACCCCTACGAGAAAAACAAGAACACCCTCACCGACCGCCAGGTGAACAAGAAACGCCGGCTGATGAGCCACCACAAGAAAGCCGAGAAAAAGCGTCGCGACAAGAAGTAACCATTACTAGCGATGTACAGAGAGGGGTGAAGTCCTGCGATGGGCTTCACCTCTTTGCGTTCTAAGCTTCGGTCGATATTTCATAGCTGGTAGCGCTGCGCCGGGGAGGGCGGATCGGCTATCCTCGACGCTCGTTACCGTCTTCGGTTGTTGAAGTCCAAGGCCATGATCCAGAGTAAACTGCCCCACGTTGGCACCACCATCTTCACCACCATGTCGCAGCTCGCGGCGCAGACCGGCGCGCTCAACCTGTCCCAGGGTTTCCCTGACTTTGATGGCCCGCAAGCGCTGCGCGAAGCGGTGGGTCGACATGTCATGGCCGGACACAACCAGTACGCTCCTATGACCGGGTTGCCTGCCTTGCGTGAGCAGGTGGCCGCCAAGATCAGCCGTCTGTATGGCCGGCAGGTGAGTGCCGACACGGACATCACCATTACCCCCGGTGCCACCCAGGGTCTGTTCTGCGCCATCCAGGCGCTGGTGCGTGCAGGCGATGAAGTCATCGTCTTCGACCCCTGCTATGACAGTTACGAGCCGGCGGTGGAGTTGGCCGGCGGCCGCTGCGTCCACCTGCGCCTGAGCCCGCCGACGTTCAGCATCGACTGGCAGCGCCTGGCCGATGCCATCACCCCGCGCACGCGGATGATCGTGCTCAACACGCCGCACAACCCCAGTGGTGCTTTGCTCGAGCATGCCGATCTGGATCGGCTCGCCGCGTTGCTGCGCGGACGCGAGGATATTTACCTGCTCAGTGACGAGGTCTATGAGCATCTGGTCTACGACGGCCGCGAGCATGCTAGTGTGCTGCGCCATGACGAGCTGTACGCACGCGCACTGGTGGTGAGCTCATTCGGCAAGACCTACCACGTCACCGGCTGGAAAACCGGCTACGTGGTGGCGCCACCGACACTGAGTGCCGAACTGCGCAAGGTTCACCAGTACGTCAGTTTTACCGGCGTCACGCCCCTGCAATTTGCGCTGGCCGAGTTCATGGCCGCACACCCTGAGCATGTCACTGAGCTGCCGGCGTTCTATCAAGCCAAGCGTGACCTGTTCTGCGAGCTGCTGGCCGGCTCGCGCTTTGGTTTTACGCCGACGCCGGGCACGTATTTCCAGATTGCCGATTATTCGATGATCCGCCCGGATCTCAACGACATTGAGATGGCTCAATGGCTGACGCGTGAGCATGGCGTGGCGAGCATTCCGGTGTCGGTGTTCTACCAGAGTCCGCCAGCAGACCTGCGCCTGGTACGTTTTTGCTTCGCCAAGCGTGAGGATACCTTGCGCCAAGCAGCGGAAAGGCTCTGCGCGGTTTGACACTGCTTTAGCCCAGCGGAATGCGTCGCTGAGTGTCCAGGGGGCCAAATAAGTCGCGGCTCTCATAGGTGGCGTAGTGAAGCTCCTCAATGTTGAGCTGTGAATTAGCCGGTACTGGCAATTGTGCCAGGCGCTGACGCAGCTCATCGGCACCGATCCGCCGCTTGTACAAACCCAGCGTGATATGCGGCACATAGGCGGACTGCCGCACTTCTCGGCAGCTCTGCCCCAAGACTGTCCGCCAGCACTGTAGATGTCCCCCGTCATCGAAAACCGGCAGAAACGCGGCGCTGGCGAAGCTGTCCGGTGGGCCGATCTCCAAGGTGCAGGGCGGACTTTGCACCTGGCCGAGGCCTTCCATTTGCTGTCGCAGCTGCGCGGGCGTGAAGTCGTCGTCAGCCACGGCCTGAGTCTGCTCGAAGCCGCACACAAACAGGGTCAGGTGCGCCTGGCGACGGGTGGCATGCAGCAGATCGCTCAACTGCGTTTGCAGAGTGTGGATGTGCGAGAGTAGGGCCGGACAGTTGATTGGCACTATCCAGACGGCATAGCGCAGGCGGCCCTGATGCCATTCAGGGTAATCCCGAATATCAGTGACGAGGGTGGCGTCGGGCGCCTGGGTAGGATGGGACAACAGCATGAGGCTACGCTTAGCGTTGAAAGAGGTGTGAGTGTGACCTGATGCGCTGTTGGGCTCCAGAGTGGAAGTGCTGCATTGATGGCGCGTTCTCTGGATGGAGAACTTAACAACCTCTGCAGGGTCAAAAAATCGCAGTTTTTCAATGAGTTATGAGGAGTAACAAATGGACAGCACAGGACAGGCGTTAATCGCCGGATTGGCTCCCTACAATGTTTCCCTGGGACCACAGCGTCCCGATGGCGGGCGCGTGCTGATGTTGATGGACGATGCGGGCGAGCTGTTGATCCAGCGGGTCCTGAATACCCAGCAGCTCACCCAACCGGAATTATTGGCTGATGTGCTCGATGGCGTGCGTCGCGACTTGCTGGTCGCAGGCGGTTGCACGGCGCCGGAAGTGCTCGCCTCCCTGCGCCACAGCGACCGGGTCAAGCCTTACGCGGCGTGAGTCTGGTGCGTCATGTGCCCCCGGGCCGGAATCCGCCTACGTAATGATTCCGGCCACTGCGGGTGCGCACGGCAATTGACCGTGTCATCGCTTGGCGTCCTGCCCGGTGCGCTTTCGGAGTAGACTTGCCGGCTTTCTGATAGCCAAGAGCCCGCCCATGGCCCTGCAAGCCACTCCGTACAAGATCGAAATGAACCTGACCGACATGGACAGGAACGTCTACGAAAACCTGCGTTTCACCGTCGCCCGCCACCCCTCCGAAACTGAGGTGCGCATGAGCGCGCGGCTGATTGCCTATGCCTTGTGGTACAGCGAACAGCTGGCCTTCGGCCGCGGCCTGTCGGATGTCGACGAGCCGGCCCTTTGGGAAAAGAGCCTGGATGATCGCGTGCTGCACTGGATCGAAGTCGGCCAGCCGGATGCGGAACGCATGACCTGGTGCTCGCGACGCACCGAGCGCGTCAGCCTGGTCGCCTATGGCAATCTGCGTGTTTGGCAGGGCAAAGAGTTGGATGCCGTCAGCAACCTGAAGAACCTTAGCGTGGTAGCGGTGCAGCCGGAGGCCCTGGAAAACCTGGCTCGCGACCTGCCACGTTCGCTGAATTGGAGCGTGATGATCAGCGACGGTGAACTGTTCATCACCGACGAGCGCGGCCAGCATGAAATTCCCCTTGAGTGGCTGGTCGGCGAACGCTGATTTCCATCCGCTGGATGCCTGCGCACTGTCCACTCCATACCTGACGAATCCCTGAGTTATCCATGCGTATCGATCCCCGTCCGTTGCCCGACATCCTGCCCGATCTGGGCGAGCTGCCTCCTTTGCTGACCCGCCTGTATGCCGCCCGTGGCGTGCAATCGGCCGCCGAGCTGGACAAGGCACTGGCGCGGTTGATTCCGTATCAACAACTGGCCGGCATCGACGTGGCTGTCGCCTTGCTGGTGGAGGCATTGGAGCGGCGCCAGCGCATCCTCATCGTGGGCGACTTCGACGCCGACGGCGCCACCGCCAGCTGCGTCGGTGTGCTCGGCTTGCGCCTGCTCGGGGTCGCCCATGTCGATTACCTGGTGCCCAATCGTTTCGACTACGGCTATGGCCTGACGCCGGAAATCGTCGCGGTGGCCCTGCAACGCCAGCCCGATCTGCTGATCACCGTGGACAACGGCATTTCCAGCGTGGATGGCGTGGCAGCGGCCAAGGCGGCCGGCCTCAAGGTGCTGATCACCGACCACCACCTGCCTGGCGCGGAGTTGCCGGCGGCGGACGCCATCGTCAACCCCAACCAGCCGGGCTGCGGCTTCCCGAGCAAGGCGATGGCCGGGGTCGGGGTGATCTTCTATGTCTTGCTCGCCTTGCGGGCGCGCTTGCGCGAGCTGGGCTGGTTCGCCCGCACCGGGCGCTCCGAGCCACGTCTGGCCGAGCCGAACCTGGCTGAGCTGCTTGATCTGGTGGCGCTGGGCAGTGTCGCCGACGTGGTGCCGCTGGATGCCAACAATCGCATCTTGGTTCACCAGGGACTGGCGCGTATCCGCGCTGGCCGGGCGCGACCGGGCTTGAAGGCAATCCTTGAGGTGGCCGGCAAGCAGGCGGAGCGCATTACCTCGACGGATCTGGGCTTCATCATTGGCCCACGCCTGAATGCGGCCGGCCGGCTGGACGACATGAGCCTGGGCATCGAATGCCTGCTCTGCGAAGACGCAAACCTGGCCCGCGACATGGCGGTGCAACTCGATCAGCTCAACCAGGACCGCAAGGCCATCGAGCAGGGCATGCAGCGCGAAGCCCTGGCTCAGTTGAAGGACCTGCCGCTGGACGAGATGCCATTCGGCCTGTGCCTGTTCGAGCCGGAATGGCACCAGGGGGTCATCGGCATCCTCGCCTCGCGGATGAAGGAGCGTTATCACCGCCCGACGATTGCCTTTGCCGACGCCGGGGAAGGCATGCTCAAGGGCTCGGCCCGCTCGGTGCCGGGCTTTCATATCCGCGATGCGCTGGACGCTGTGGCCGCTCGGCATCCGGGCTTGATCAGCAAATTCGGCGGCCATGCGATGGCGGCCGGGCTCTCCCTGCCCGAGGAAAACTTCGGCGCGTTCGCCGCCGCGTTCGATGCCGAAGTGCGGCGCCAGTTGCATGAGGACGATCTGACCGGCCGACTATTGTCCGACGGCCAGCTCTCGGCCACTGAGTTTCACTTGGAACTGGCCCGCGCGCTGCGCCATGCTGGCCCTTGGGGGCAGCACTTTCCCGAGCCGTTGTTCCATGGCGTATTCCAGCTGGAGCAGCAGCGCCTGGTGGGTGAAAAACACCTGAAGATGGTGGTGCGCACGGAGTGCGGTTCGCTGAGCCTGGACGGCATCGCCTTCAACATCGACCGCGAGCAATGGCCCAACCCCACCGTGCGCTGGGTCGAGCTGGCCTACAAACTGGACGTCAACGAGTTCCGTGGGCGGGAAAGCGTGCAATTGCTGGTATCACATATCGCGCCGCGCTGATTCGCGCAGGTTTAGCCGCCAGGTCTCTACCAGCCCAGCTGTTTGTTGAAGCCCAGCGCATCGTAATAGTCGCCCTGGTAGGTGATCTGACCGTTCTCGATGCGGATGAAGCTGACGCCCTCGAAGGAAAGGGGCTTGCCGGTGGCAGGCGTGTCCGCGCTCCAGGGGCCGCTGTTGGTGCCGCTGAACCGCCACTGGAAGGCGATGCCATGGGGAGCCACGAGGGGCGCGCTGGTCATCTCCCATTTCAGATCGGGCACAGCCGTGATGAACACCGCAATCACGTTGTCGCGAGCGGCGGCTCGGCCATTCTGCGGCGTGCCGACCGTGGCGTCGAAATACACCGCATCCTCGGCTAGGTAGGCGGCGGCTTTCTGTGCGTCATGGGCGTTCCAGGCGGTCATGTAACCGTCAATCACGGCGCGCACGTCGTCGGCGGCCTGGGCCAGGCCGCTAAGCAGAAGCAGGGTGAGGAAAGTGATGCGGCTGAGGCAGATGTTCATGGGCAGGCTCCAGGCACGGTGGCGGATGCCGTGTCTCGCAGTTGGCTGCAGGCCGGCATGCGTAGAGTGTTGACCGGCCGAAATCACCCCGCCGGTGGGGCTGACCAGCGGTGTCGCGGCGACGCGGCGGGTTGCTCAATCTTGCCGCAGAGGGGACTATCCCCGGCATTGCTTCGCCCATGCTCGCACCCGCAGCATGGCGAAATTGCCCCACTCATGAACTGCTCAGGTATGCACCGGCAGTTCGGCCACTGACCCGAAGCGGTCTTTAATTGGAGGATGTCTGTCATCTTCCGCCAGCCGACGAGGCCCGCCATGTCACTACTTTTTCAGCCCCTCACCTTGCGCCAGTTGACCCTGCCCAATCGCATCGTCGTGTCGCCCATGTGCCAGTACTCCGCCGAGGTAGACGGCCTGGCCACCGATTGGCACTTGGTACATCTGGGCAGCCGCGCGGTGGGCGGTGCCGGGCTGGTGATTTTTGAAGCGACAGCGGTACGCCCGGAAGGGCGCATTTCCGCCCGTGATCTGGGCCTGTGGAACGATGAGCAGATCGAACCGCTGCGCCGCATCACCGCGTTTATCGAGTCCCAGGGTTCAGTAGCCGGCATTCAGCTGGCCCATGCCGGGCGCAAGGCCGGCACCTGGTGGCCCTGGAGCGGCAAGCATGGCAGCGTGCCGGTGGCCGAAGGCGGCTGGACACCAGTCGGGCCGTCGGCGATCGCCTTCGATCCCCAGTATATGGCGCCCACGGCGCTGGATGAAGCAGGTGTGGCCGAGATCATCCAGGCCTTCGTGCAAGGCGCTGAACGGGCGCTGGCCGCTGGATTCAAGGTCGTCGAGCTGCATGCCGCCCACGGCTACCTGTTGCACCAATTCCTGTCGCCACTTTCCAACCGCCGGCAGGACCAGTACGGCGGTTCGTTCGAGAATCGCATCCGCCTGTTGCTTGAAGTGACCCAGGCGGTGCGTCAGGTATGGCCCGACGAGTTGCCGGTGTTCGTGCGCCTGTCGGCCACCGACTGGGTGGAGGATGGCTGGAACCCGGACGAGACGGTGGAGCTGGCCTGTCGGCTGAAGGCCTTGGGCGTCGATCTGATCGACGTGTCCTCGGGCGGCACCTCGGCGAATGCGGAAATTCCCATCGGGCCCGGCTATCAGACCCAGTTCGCCGAACGGGTACGCCGCGAAGCCGGAATCGCCACGGGCGCGGTGGGCATGATCACCGAGGCGGCCCAGGCCGAGCATGTGCTGCGCACCGGCCAGGCCGACTTGATCCTGCTGGCCCGCGAGCTGCTGCGCGATCCCTACTGGCCGTTGCATGCCGCCGACTACCTGCGTGACAAGTCGGTGCCATGGCCGGGGCAGTACGTGCGGGCGGCGAGCCGGGATACGCCGATTCGCTAAAAAGGGCTGTTAATGCGGCGCGGGGCCGGCAGTATCGGCCCCGTATCAATGCTTGATCATGATGTGCCGCACCGCGGTGTAATCCTCCAGCCCGTACATCGACAGGTCCTTGCCGTAGCCGGACAGCTTCATGCCGCCGTGGGGCATTTCGCTGACCAAGGTGAAGTGGGTATTGATCCAGGTGCAGCCGTACTGCAGGCGGGCGGCCAGGCGATGGGCGCGACCGACGTCGCGGGTCCACACCGAGGAGGCCAGGCCGTAGTCGGAGTTGTTGGCGAAGGCGAGGGCCTGGGCTTCGTCATCGAACGGGGTGACCGAAACCACCGGCCCGAACACTTCGCGGCAGACGATCTCATCGTCCTGACGGGCGCCGGCCAGTACCGTGGGCAGGAAGAAGAAGCCGGCATCGCCCGGCGCCTTGCCGCCGGTGACCACCTCGATGTGCGGCAGGGCGCTGGCGCGCTCGACAAAACCGGCGACGCGCTGGCGCTGACTGTCGCTGATCAACGGGCCGAGTTCGGTGGCGGAATCGTCCTGCAGTCCATGTTTGAGTGTGCTCACCGCTGCGCCGAGCGCCGCGACGAATTTCTCGTAGATGCCTTTCTGGGCATAGATGCGGCAGGCCGCGGTGCAATCCTGGCCAGCATTGTAGAAGCCGAAGGTGCGAATGCCTTCCACGGCGGCGTCGAGGTCGGCGTCATCGAAAATGATCACCGGCGCCTTGCCGCCCAGCTCCATGTGCAGGCGTTTGATGCGCGGGGCGCTGGCAGCGATGAGGTGTGAGCCGGTGGCAATTGAGCCGGTCAGCGACAGCATGCGCACCTTGTCACGATTGACCAGGGTCTCGCCGACGCTGCTACCATGCCCGAAGACGATGTTCACCACCCCGGGCGGGAAAATCCCGGCCATCAGCTCGCCCAGGCGCAGCGCGGTCAGCGGCGTCTGCTCGGAAGGCTTGAGTACCACGCAATTGCCGGCGGCCAAGGCGGGAGCAAGTTTCCAGGCGGCCATCATCAGCGGGTAATTCCACGGCGCGATGGAGGCGACCACGCCAATCGGATCACGGCGGATCATCGAGGTGTGTCCGGCCAGGTACTCTCCAGCCGCCGAGCCGTGCAGGCAGCGACTGGCACCGGCGTAAAAACGGAACACATCGGCGATGGCCGGCAATTCGTCGTTGCGCGCGGCGGCGTAGGGCTTGCCGCAGTTTTGCGACTCCAGGCGGGCCAGTTCGTCGGCATGGGTGTCGATGGCATCGGCCAGGGCCAGCAGGCGGGCGGCGCGTTCCTGGGGTACGGTTTGCGACCAGCCGACAAACGAGGCCTCGGCGGCGTGCACGGCTGCATCGATCTGTTCGGCACTGGCTTCGGCAATCCGCACCAGTTCGGTGTTGCGGGCCGGGTCCAGCACCACCTGGGCCTCACCCTGGCCGGCGACCCGTTCGCCGTTGATCAACAGATGGGTTTGCATGTCGGATTCCTCGAGTTGTTGTGGGTGTCAGGGACAACGAAAGCTGGACGCTACTAGGTGATCAAATCGCGCTCATTTGCCGCTTCCCGCCACGCCCTCGCCGCCGCGGGTCAGGTAATACGCGGCGAGGATCGGCAGCATGGTCGCCACCATCACCAGCATCGCTACCACGTTGGTGATGGGCACATCGCGGGGGCGTGACAGCTGGTTGAGCAACCACAGCGGCAAGGTGCGTTCATGGCCGGCGGTGAAGGTGGTGACAATGATCTCGTCGAAAGACAGCGCGAAGGCCAGCATGCCGCCGGCCAGCAGCGCCGAGCCGAGGTTGGGCAGCACGATGTAGCGAAAGGTCTGCCAGCCATCGGCGCCCAGGTCCATGCTCGCTTCGATCAGGTTCCAGGAGGTGCGTCGCAGGCGGGCGATGACGTTGTTGTAGACGATCACCACGCAGAAGGTAGCGTGGCCGATGACGATAGTCAGGATGCTGGGCTCGATGCCCAGGGACTTGAACGCCGAGAGCAGGGCCAGGCCGGTGACGATGCCGGGCAGGGCGATAGGCAGCACCAAGAGCAACGACACGCTTTCCTTGCCGAAGAAGTCGCGCCGCCACAAGGCGGCCGCCGCCAGGGTGCCGAGCAGCAGGGCGACGAGGGTGGCAATCGCAGCCACTTGCAGCGACAGGGTGATGGCCTCCAGCACGTCGGGGCGCGCGAAGGTCAGGCTGAACCATTTCAGGGTGAAGCCCTGGGGCGGAAAGCTGAAGCCGGCGCTTTCGGTGTTGAAGGCATAGATGAAGATGATCAGGATCGGGAAGTGCAGGAACAGCAGCCCGCCCCAGGCTGCGAGCTTCAAGCCCATGGACGCTTTCTCAGAGTGCATCGAAGGCCCCCAGGCGTTTGACAATGGACAGGTAGAGGGCAATCAGCACGATGGGGACCAGGGTGAATGCCGCCGCCATCGGCATGTTGCCGATCGAACCCTGCTGGGCATAGACCATGTTGCCGATGAAAAACCCCGGCGGGCCGACCAGCAGCGGCACGATGAAGTCGCCCAGGGTCAGGCAGAAGGTAAAGATCGAGCCTGCAGCAATGCCCGGCAGTGCCAATGGCAGGATCACCAGGCGGAAGGTCTGCAGCGGCCGGGCGCCCAGGTCGGCAGAGGCCTGCAGCAGGGAAGGCGGAAGGCGCTCCAGAGCGGCCTGAATGGGCAGGATCATGAACGGCAGCCAGATATAGACGAACACCAGAAAGCGCCCCAGGTGTGAGGTGGACAGGGTGCTGCCGCCGATGCCCGGAATGCCGAGGATCACCTGCAGGGCCGGCGCCAGGCCGAGGCGCTCGACGAACCAGTGGGCCACGCCGCCTTGGGCGAGTAACAGCGTCCAGGCATAGGCCTTGACGATATAGCTGGCCCACATCGGCAGCATCACCGCGATATAGAAGAACGCCTTGATGCGCCCCGAGGTGTAGCGCGCCATGTAATAGGCGATAGGAAAGGCCAGCAGGGCGCTGGCCAGGGACACCGTCACGGCCATGGCCAGGGTTCGCTGGATGATGTCGAAGTTGGCCGGCTGGAACAGCGCCCGAAAATTGGCCAGTGTCAGCGCGGGCGTCACCGACATGGTGAAGTCGTCGAAGGTGTAAAAGCCCTGCCAGAGCAGGGCCAGCAGCGAGCCCAGATAGACGATGCCGAACCATAGCAGTGGGGGGATCAGCAGCAGCGACAGGTACAGCGTCGGTTTGCGGTACAGCAGGTCGGACAGCTGGCGCAGCAGGCCTGGGCGGCTGGCCGGTGCCACGGTGGCCGGGCTGGTTGTCATGACGGCACCTCGCGCAGCGGCACCATGGCGGCGCGGGCCCAGCGGGCGGTAACGCGCTGCCCCGGCTGGCAGGCAATGTCGCCTCGATCCCACTGGCTGTTGGCCTGGCTGACGGCGAAGCTTTGGCCGTTGTCCAGACGCAGCTCGTAGCGCGTGGCGGCGCCCAGGTACTGGATATCGTGGAGCTGCCCGGCGATTTCCGTCTCGCCAGGTGCCAAGGGTTCGCTGCCGGCCAGGCGGGTATGCTCCGGGCGGATCGAGAAGGGGCGTGGCGAGCCGGCCAACTGCTCGGCCAGCTCGCCACGCAGCACATTTGAGGTGCCGACGAACTCGGCCACGAACGGCGTCGCCGGGCGCAGGTACAGATTGCGCGGACTATCCAGCTGCTCGATGCGCCCTTGCCGAAACACCGCCACCCGGTCCGACATTGACAGCGCCTCGCCCTGGTCATGGGTGACGAACACAAAGGTGATGCCCAGCTGACGTTGCAGTTTCTTCAACTCGCCCTGCATCTGCTCGCGCAGCTTGAGATCCAGCGCGCCGAGCGGCTCGTCGAGCAACAATACCCGTGGGCGATTGATCAAGGCGCGGGCCAGCGCCACGCGCTGCCGCTGCCCGCCGGACAATTGCACCGGCTTGCGCGCGCCGTAGCCGCCGAGGGCGACCTGATCCAGCGCCTGTTCAGCGCGCTGGTGTCGCTCGGAGCGCGCGACGCCCTTGACCTTGAGGCCATAGGCAACATTGTCCAGCACGCTCATGTGCGGAAACAGCGCGTAGTCCTGGAATACCGTGTTGACGTCGCGCTGATAGGGCGCCAGGCCGGTGGCTTCCTGCCCTTGGATGCGAATGGAGCCGGAGCTGGGCTGTTCGAAACCGGCGATCAGGCGCAGGCAGGTGGTCTTGCCGGAACCGGAGGGACCCAGCAGGGTGAAGAACTCACCATCCTCAATGGCTACCGACACCTGATCCACCGCCTTGACCTCGCCGTACAGGCGCGAGACATCGGTAAGTTCCACGGCAAAGGTCATGTTCCTGCCCCAAAGCAGCTGCCTGCGGCAGGCTGCACGTCGTTCTGGTTGTTGTTCTGGTTAGCGTCGGCAGATGCATGCATGACGTCTTGCCCAGCGACCACTGCGAAATTCGGGGCGGACGAAGCGACGTCCACCACGCGAACAGCCTCGGTTACCGACCCCCCATGATCGCAATGTAGTCCTGGGTCCAGCGGCTGTAGGGCACGTACTTGCCGCCTTCAGCTTGCGGGGTTTTCCAAAAGGCGATTTTCTCGAAGTTGTCGAAACCGTTGGTTTTGCAGCCCTCGGCGCCGAGCAAGGCGTTGCCCTGGCAGGCCGCCGGTACCGCCGGCACCGAGCCGAACCAGGCGGCCAGATCACCTTGCACCTTGGGTTGCAGCGACCAGTCCATCCACTTGTAGGCGCACACCGGATGTTTGGCCTCGGCATGCAGCATGGTGGTGTCGGCCCAGCCAGTGGCACCTTCGACCGGCACCACCGAGGCAATCGGCTGCTTTTCAGCCTGCAGCGCGTTCACCTGATACGGCCAGGCGCTGGACGCAGCCACCCCCTCGTTCTTGAAATCGTTCATCTGCACGGTGACGTCGTGCCAGTAGCGGTGGATCAGCCCATGCTGCTGGCGCAGCAGCGTGAGCACGGCGGCGTATTGGGTTTCGTCGAGCAGGTAGGGGTCCTGGATGCCCAGTTCCGGCTGGGTGCTCTTCAGGTACAGCGCCGCATCCGCGATATAGATCGGCCCGTCATAGGCTTGCACACGGCCCTTGTTGGGTTTGCCATCCGGCAGGTTCTGCGGCTCGAACACCGTCGCCCAGCTGGTCGGCGCTTGCTTGAACACGTTGGTGTTGTACATCAGCACGTTCGGCCCCCACTGGTAAGGCGTGCCGTAGTGCTGGCCATCCACCGTGTGCCAGGGCGCTTCCTTGAGGCGGTCATCGACGGTGTTCCAGCTCGGGATCAGCGCGATGTTGATGGGTTGCACACGCTTGCCGGCGACCAGTCGCAACGAAGCGTCACCGGAGGCGGTGACTAGATCGTAGCCGCCCTTGGTCATCAGGCTGACCATCTCATCTGAAGTGCCTGCGGTTTTTACGTTGACCTTGCAGCCGCTGTCCTTCTCGAACTGGGTTACCCAGTCATAATTCGCATCGGTGTCGCCGCGCTCGACGTAGCCGGGCCAGGCAATGATGTCGAGCTGGCCTTCGGGCTGACCCAGCGTTTTGAGCGGTTCTGCGGCGTACAGGGTGCTGGCGGCCAGCAGCGCGGTGGCCAGCGTGCCGAGGAGTGCAGTGTGCGGTGCGGACATCTGAATTCCCTCTTGTTGTGCGCGATTTGCGGGGCAGTGAAATGCCGCTCGGCACATCCGTTGCCGAGGAGATGTGATCAGTCTAGTTGGTGTCTTGGCGGCGTCATGGCGAGTATGCAGCGCCCGTGAGTCGGTCCAGTGCGGCCTGCGGGCGCGACCGCCTGGCAGCGGCCCCAAGCGATGGGTTTTGTCAGCGCTATGGTTTCTGTCAGGACTGTGCTGCTGGGAGAGAAGCCATGAATACCGGGGCTTTACTGGAACAACTGCTGCGCTCACGGCTGGGCTCTGCGACCGGCGCTCCACAGGGTTCATCACCTTCGGGTGGGCTCGGTGACCTGTTGGGCGGCCTGCTGGGCGGCGGTTCCGCTGCCGACCCGACACAAGAACGGCAAGGAGGCCCAGGTGGTCTGGGTGATGTGCTCGGCGGCCTGCTGGGTGGCGGGGCGCTACAGACCGGGCAAGCAGGGCGGGACGGCTCGGGTGGCTTGAACCTCGGCAGCCTGGCCACGCTGGGTATGCTCGCCTACCAGGCCTACAGCGCCTGGCAGCGGCAGCAAGGCCAGGCTCCGCAACAGGAGCCGCAGACGGTCAACCGCCTGATGGGCGCGCCGGCCGAGGCGCACAGCACGGCGATCCTGCGGGCGATGATTGCTGCGGCCAAGGCTGATGGGCGCATGGATGCCGCCGAGCAGCAGCTGATCCAGGCGGAACTCGCCAAGCTGACCGATGACCCTGAGCTGCAAACCTGGTTGGAGCAGGAAGTGCGCAGTCCGCTCGATCCGGCCCGCGTCGCCGAATCCGCCAGCAGTCCGGAATTGGCTGCGGAAATGTACCTCGCCAGTTTGCTGCTGGTGGGCAGCGAACAGACCGGTGAGCGTCCTTATCTCGATGCGCTGGCCCAGCATCTGCGCCTCGATGCCGGGTTGCGCGAGCAACTGGAGGCGCAGGTACGGGCAGTTTGATCGGGTCGGCTCGAGGCACAAGACAGCAAGAAAGTCCGCCAGGCTTCCCTTTGGATTCATCCAGAGTTAGGGATTGCCATGCACTGACGGGCTGCGTGCTGTCAGCGTCGGTCGGCTGCGCTATAATCGCCGGCTTTTCGAACTGTCCGACTGCGAGTGCCGCCCGCCATGGAAATTAATCCGATCCTCAACAGCATCAAGGACCTGTCCGAACGTTCAACCACTATTCGGGGGTATCTTTGACTACGATCAGAAAGCTGATCGCCTGGTCGAAGTAAACCGCGAACTCGAAGACCCGAACGTCTGGAACAACCCTGAATACGCCCAGAACCTGGGCCGCGAGCGCGCCCAGCTGGCACAGATCGTCGAAACCCTCGACGAGATGAGCAGCGGCCTGGCCGATTCCCGCGACCTGCTGGACATGGCCGTCGAAGAGAATGACCAGGGCGCCGTCGACGACGTCGCCGCCGAGATCGAGCGTCTGCGCGAAATTCTCGAAAAACTGGAATTTCGCCGCATGTTCAGCGGCGAGATGGACGCCAACAACGCGTATCTGGACATCCAGGCCGGTTCCGGCGGCACCGAGGCCCAGGACTGGGCGAATATCCTGCTGCGCATGTACCTGCGCTGGGCCGACCATCGCGGTTTCGACGCCACCATCATGGAGCTGTCCGAAGGCGAAGTGGCGGGTATCAAGGGCGCCACCGTGCACATCAAGGGCGAGTACGCCTACGGCTGGCTGCGCACCGAGATTGGCGTGCACCGCCTGGTGCGCAAAAGCCCGTACGATTCCGGCAACCGCCGTCATACCTCGTTCACCGCCGTGTTCGTGTCGCCGGAAATCGATGACAACATTGAAATTGACATCAACCCGGCCGACCTGCGCACCGACACCTACCGTTCCTCGGGCGCGGGTGGCCAGCACGTGAACACCACCGACTCGGCGGTCCGTATCACTCACGTGCCGACCAACACCGTAGTCAGCTGCCAGAACGAGCGCTCCCAGCACGCCAACCGCGACACCGCAATGAAGATGCTGCGCGCCAAATTGTACGAACTGGAAATGCAGAAGCGCCGCGAGGCGTCCCAGGCGCTGGAAGACAACAAGTCGGATATCGGCTGGGGTCACCAGATCCGTTCCTACGTGCTCGACCAGTCGCGCATCAAGGACCTGCGTACCGGCGTCGAAGAGAGCAACTGCGATGCGGTGCTCGACGGCGATCTGGACCAATTCCTCGAAGCCAGCCTGAAACAGGGCCTGTAACAGGGTAGTAACATCCCGCCGGCGCGGCCCTGTCCCGCCGGCACCTTCGAATCGCAAACCTGGTGCGCCAGACGCACCTGTACATGGGCACGGAACCTACCGTGCCCCATCGGGAAAACACGACGACCATGAGCGAACAACCGCTGAACCAGCACGCCATCCAAGAGGAAGAGAACAGCCTGATCGCCCTGCGCAAGGAAAAACTTGCCGCTGAGCGTGCCAAGGGCAATGCCTTCCCCAACGACTTTCGCCGCGACAGCTACGCAGCCGACCTGCTGAAACAGTACGCGGACAAAAGCAAGGAAGACCTGGAGGCAGCGGCGATTCCGGTCAAGGTGGCCGGGCGCATCATGCTCAACCGTGGCGCTTTCATGGTGATTCAGGACATGAGCGGCCGCATCCAGGTGTATGTCGATCGCAAGACCCTGCCGGCCGAGACCCTGGCCGAGATCAAGACCTGGGACATGGGTGACATCATTGCCACCGAAGGCACCCTGCAGCGCTCCAACAAGGGCGACCTGTTTGTACACATGAGCAGCGTCCGTCTGCTGACCAAGTCGCTGCGCCCGCTGCCGGACAAGCACCATGGCCTGACCGACACCGAGCAGCGTTACCGTCAGCGCTACGTCGACCTGATGGTCAACGAGGAAACCCGCCACACCTTCCGCGTGCGTTCCCAGGTGATTGCCCACATCCGCAAGTTCCTCGCCGAGCGTGATTTCCTCGAAGTGGAAACCCCGATGCTGCAGGTCATCCCGGGCGGTGCGGCGGCCAAGCCGTTCGAGACCCACCACAACGCCCTGGACCTGCCGATGTTCCTGCGCATCGCGCCGGAGCTGTACCTCAAGCGCCTGGTGGTTGGCGGCTTCGAGCGCGTCTTCGAAATCAACCGCAACTTCCGTAACGAAGGTGTTTCGACCCGGCACAACCCCGAGTTCACCATGCTCGAGTTCTACCAGGCCTACGCCGACTACGAAGACAACATGGACCTCACCGAAGAGCTGTTCCGCGAATTGGCCCTGGCGGTGCTGGGTTCCACCGATGTGCCCTATGGCGACAAGGTGTTCCACTTCGGTGAACCCTTCGCGCGCTTGTCGGTGTTCGACTCGATCCTCAAGTACAACCCGGACATCACCGCGGCCGACCTGCAGGACCTCGACAGCGCCCGTGCCATCGCCAAGAAGGCCGGCGCCAAGGTGCTGGGCTTTGAAGGTCTGGGCAAACTGCAAGTGATGATCTTCGAAGAGCTGGTCGAGCATCAACTGGAACAGCCGACCTTCATCACCCAGTACCCGTTCGAAGTCTCGCCGCTGGCGCGCCGCAACGATGAGAACCCGAACGTCACCGATCGTTTCGAGTTGTTCATTGGCGGCCGCGAAATCGCCAACGCCTACTCTGAGCTTAACGACGCGGAAGACCAGGCCGAGCGTTTCCTGGCCCAGGTGGCTGACAAGGATGCCGGCGACGACGAAGCCATGCACTTCGATGCCGACTTCGTGCGCGCCCTGGAATATGGCATGCCGCCGACCGCTGGCGAAGGTATCGGCATCGACCGCCTGGTGATGCTGCTGACCAACTCGCCGTCGATCCGCGACGTCATCCTGTTCCCGCACATGCGCCCGGAGCAGTGATCGTTCGTTGAATAAAAAACCGCCCTTGGGCGGTTTTTTTGTGCCACGAGTTAGATCGGGCCGGGCCACATCGCGATCGCCCGCTCGGCTGCGTAGGGTTGCTCCCACTTGCTAAGCTTTCTGCACATCAAGTCGTTGATCCAGCCGAGCCGACCGTCAACAAGGAGCATGAAATGCAAGCCTGGCGAATTCTGCTGTTGGTGCCCTTTTTCTTGCTCGGTGGATGTCTGGTGTCCTTTCGTGAGCCGCTGCCGGCCAACGAGCCGGCGCCCATCCCATTGCTGGGCGAATGGACGCACAAGAACGAATGGGGCGAACGGATTTATATGCGGGTCAGTCGTGCCGGCAGCAACCTGTACAAGGCACTTGTCTACCAGGCCGATCCGGATGATCCCGAGGATGCGCAGGAATATGGCTTTACCGTGGCCCAGCATGGCCGGCGCTGGTATTTTTCCGCCGGCTTGCCAAAACGGCTGGGCAACAATTTCGCGATTGCGGGGTTCGAGCTCACCACCGACAACGAATTGGTGATCTACACCCTCGATGTTCAGCGTATCCTACAGGCGATAGATGACGGCACGCTGACCGGCAAGCGGGTGGACACTCCCGAAGGCGATGGTGCGCTAATCAGCAGTGACTTGCAGCAAGTGTTCGCCTATCTCGATGATCAGGCCAATACCGATACCTTTATCGAAGTGGCGCGCTTTCAGCGCGTCGGCCAGTGAGGGGCCGATGAATTTACGAGAAGAACTGGACGACTATCAACTGACGGTCCGGGCGCTGTCCGACCGGCTAGTAGAAGCACAGACGCCGATCCGCGTCCTCGATGCGGTGAAGTGGGATGACAGTATTCGACAGGGATTCTTCGACGCCCATTGCAAGCGCCTGCCGCAAGTCGACCAGGCCTATTACCAGAGCCGTCCGCTGGCCTTCGATGCCGAGGCCAAGAAGCGCGAGTTCCAGGATATCGAACGGGACATTACCCGCCAACTCGGCCAGTTCAATCCGGTCGGACAGATCATGCGGCGCATGTGTCGCGAATACCGCATGGTCATTCGCATGCTCGAAGCGCGTGGCACTGCAGATTTCGGGCTGATCTCTCAGGAACTCTACGGTGCGGCCACGGATGCCTTCCACGCTGGTGATCCGACCCTGGCCGACCTGGGCCTGATGCTTTCCGATTACCTGAACAACATCGCCGACCGTAGCGACCTGCAGGACGAGCCCCGGACGCTGACCGCCAACCAGGCGGTAGAGTTGTTGCAAAGCCGCCTGGATGGCGTGTTTGGCGAGGGGGAGGGAGTGGTCAGGGTATTCGAGTCCGATGGCATCTTGGCCGACGCGGCGGCCGGCGCCGATTACATCAAGATCCGCAGCGATGCGATGTTCAACGTTCGCGACATCAAGGCCCTGGAGGTCCATGAGGGACTGGTGCATGTGGGCACCACGCTCAATGGGTTGAGCCAGCCGATCTGTACGTTCCTGGCCAAGGGGCCGCCTTCTTCCACGGTGACGCAGGAAGGGCTGGCGATCCTTATGGAGGTGATTGCCTTCGCGTCCTACCCGACCCGCCTGCGCAAGCTGACCAACCGCACCCGCGCCATTCACCTGGCCGAGGAGGGCGCCGATTTCCTCGACATATTCCAGTTCTTCCACGATCAGGATTACAGTCAGGAAGAGAGCTACAGCAACGCCAGCCGGGTGTTTCGTGGCTCAACGCCCAGTGGTCTGCCCTTCACCAAGGACCTGTCGTACCTGAAGGGTTTCATCCTCATCTACAACTACATCCAGCTCGCCGTGCGCAAGGGCAAGCTGGAGCAGATTCCGCTGTTGTTCTGCGGTAAGACCACCTTGGAAGATATGCGCACACTGCGTCAGCTGGTGGATGAAGGCCTGGTGGCGCCGCCGCGCTATTTGCCCGAGCAGTTCCGCGACCTCAATGCATTGTCGGCGTGGATGTGCTTCTCCAACTTCCTCAATCACCTGAGCCTGGATCGCATCGAGGCTGATTACGCGAATATTCTTTAACGGGAACGGGCCAGCACGCTGATCAGGCTGCGTTTTTTTGCTTGCTGGCCGACAATGACCGGCAGAATCCTTCTGTAGTGGACTTTCGCATGACCGAACGCAATCTCATTCCCTATATCCTCACCTCCATCGGCACCGTCGTCGCCACTGTGGCGGTACTGACCTACTACGGCTATGTGCATGTCGCCAAACCCGAGGATGCGCTGCTGCTGGCTGACTTCACCATGCTCAAGACAGTGCCGGGTGAGGACTACAAACTGTCGCTCAAGCCGGCGCAGCAGGTGGCCCAATGCATCGACGGCGTGCTGGTGCTGTTCGACACCCAGCAAAAAGGCCTGACCGGCGTGCTGGTCGACAACCGCAAACAGGCGGTGCGCTGCATGGGGGAGGAAACCCCGCAACTGATCAAGTGAGCCATTGCAAGTGAGCCATTGACGGCCTGCTGGCCAGGCACTTCAATGGCTTTTCTGCTCGCTGCTCAGACGTCGCAGGTACTGGCGCGACAGGGCCAGAAAACGCGGCGTCGGGCCAATATCTTCATACAGCGGATCGCCCTGTTCATCGGTGGCCACCACCTGGCTGCCCTTGACATAGGGCAGGCTGGCTTCAAGTTCTTCCAGCGCGGCGGCAATCAGCTCGCCAAGCAACTCCTCAACGCTGCGCTTGGGGTACATCTCGGAGAGCGCAGTGAGTCGCGCCGCCGACTCCAGATCGAGATGTAGCTGATAGCTCTGGGCGGTCATCCGCCCCTTGGCATTTTGTTCCCAGTGCTGAACAAGCTCGCGGATTTTCATGCAGACCTCGGATCGACGTGTTCTTTAAAGCTAGCCCATACGGGCGTGTTGGCTAAACCGCAGGTGCGCTGCCACGCTGTAACGGGTGGAAGAAGGAGCCAACAGATGGCGACGATCGATGTACGGCTGCGCGAGGACGTACACCTGCTCGGCGAATTGCTCGGCGAGACCATTCGCGAACAGTATGGACCGGGCTTTCTGAACAAGATTGAGCGTATCCGCAAGGGTGCCAAAAGCGCGCGCAAAGGCTCCGAGGCGGGCGCCCGGCAATTGACGCAGAACCTCGATGCGCTGGCTGAAGACGAGCTGTTGCCGATGACCCGGGCGTTCAATCAGTTTCTCAACTTGGCCAATATCGCCGAACAATACCATCAGGTTCGTCGACGTTCGCCACACGAGGCGGTGCCCTTTGAAGATCGCGTGCTGGGCGATCTGTTCCGGCGTCTGAAGGCAGCGGGTATGCGCGCCGAAGACCTGGCCACTCACGTAGCGGGCCTGGAGATCGAGCTGGTGCTCACCGCCCATCCCACGGAAGTGACCCGCCGCACCCTGATCCAGAAATACGACGCCATTGCCATTGAGCTGGCCGTTGCCGATCACGACGACCTGAGCCCGGCCGAGCGCACGGCCAGCCGGGTGCGCTTGCGTCGTCTGGTTGCCGAGGCCTGGCACACCGAGGAAATTCGCCGCCAGCGACCCAGCCCGCTGGACGAGGCCAAGTCCGGTTTCGCTGTCATTGAGCATTCGCTGTGGCAGGCACTGCCGACCTTCATGCGTGGACTCGATCAGGCTCTGCTGGAGTGCTGCGGTCAGCGCTTGGCCTTGAGCGCTGCGCCGGTCCGCTTTGCGTCCTGGATGGGCGGTGACCGGGACGGCAACCCCAACGTCACCGCTGCGGTGAGCCGTGAAGTGTTGCTACTGGCGCGCTGGATGGCCGCCGATCTATTTTTGCGGGATATCGATCAACTGATCGATGACCTGTCCATGCAGCGTGCCAATAGCGCGTTGCGCGAGCGGGTGGGGGATTGCGCCGAGCCCTATCGAGCCGTGCTCAAGCCGCTGCGTGAGCGCTTGCGCACGACCCGCGCCTGGGCCGAGGCGGCGTTGGAAGCGCCGTTGGCAGCGAGCGCCGGCACCCTGACCAACACCGCCGAACTGCGCGAGCCGCTGGAGCTGTGTTATCGCTCCCTGCAGGACTGTGGTATGGGCGTGATCGCCGATGGCCCGTTACTGGATTGCCTGCGCCGCGTGGCGGTGTTCGGCTTGTTCCTCACCCGCCTGGATATCCGTCAGGAAGCCGGCCGGCATGCGGCGGCGCTGGATGAGATCACTGAATTTCTCGGCCTGGGTCATTATCGGGACTGGGGCGAAGAGCGCCGTCTGGCCTTTCTGCAGGACGAGTTGGTCAACCCGCGTCCGTTGTTGCCGCGCGGCCATGTGCTAAGTGCCGAGAACGCCGAAGTTCTCGCCACCTGTGCGCTGATTGCCGAGGCCCCGGCTGCGGCGGTGGGCTCCTATGTGATTTCCATGGCCGGTGCACCCTCGGATGTGCTGGCGGTGCAATTGCTGCTCAAGGAGGCGGGCGTGAGGCGCGCTATACGCGTGGTGCCGCTGTTCGAAACCCTGGCTGACCTGCAGCGCGCAGGGCAGGTCATCGACCGACTGCTGGCATTGCCGCTCTATCGCGCGAGCCTGGCCGGGGTGCAGGAAGTCATGATTGGGTATTCCGATTCGGCCAAGGACGCTGGTACCACGGCCGCCGCCTGGGCGCAGTACCAGGCGCAGGAAAACCTGGTGGCCGTGTGTCGACGACATGCTGTGGAGCTGCTGCTGTTTCACGGCCGCGGCGGCACCGTCGGGCGCGGCGGAGGGCCGGCCCATGCGGCGATTCTGTCGCAGCCGCCGGGGTCGGTGTCCGGCCGTTTGCGTACGACCGAGCAAGGCGAAATGATCCGCTTCAAATTCGGCTTGCCCGCCATCGCCGTGCAGAACCTCAATCTCTATCTGACGGCCGTGCTCGAAGCCACGGTAGAGCCGCCTCGCGAACCTGAAGAGGCTTGGCGCGCGCTGATGGACGAGATGGCCGCTGCAGGGCTGGCGGCCTATCGAGGGGTGGTGCGTGAGCATGCGCAGTTCGTCGAGTACTTTCGCCAGGCCACCCCGGAGCAGGAACTGGCGCGTCTGCCGCTGGGCAGTCGCCCGGCACGGCGTCAGGCGGGAGGCGTGGAGAGTCTGCGGGCGATTCCGTGGATCTTCGCCTGGACACAGACGCGGCTGATGCTGCCGGCTTGGCTGGGCTGGGAAGCCGCGCTCGCCGAGGCCCTGCAACGCGGCGATGGTGAGCGGCTGAAGACCATGCGTGAACACTGGCCGTTCTTCGGAACGCGCATCGACATGCTGGAAATGGTGCTGGCCAAGGCGGATGTGGAGATTGCCCGCCTGTACGATGAGCGTCTGGTGCAGGCGCCACTGCGCAAACTGGGCGATAAATTATGCGGCCTATTGTCGCAGGCGTGTGATTGCGTGCTCCAGGTGACCGGGCAATCGGTACTCTTCAGTCACAACCCGCAGACCTTGGCGGCGATCAATGTGCGCAACACCTATCTGGACCCGTTGCACCTCCTGCAAGTAGAGCTTTTGGCACGTTCACGAGCGTCGCCGGAGGGTGGCAGTCAGCAGGTCGAGCAGGCATTGCTGGTGAGTGTCGCGGGGATCGCCGCCGGGTTGCGAAATACCGGTTGAGCGGCTTTTTTTGTCATTTTGCTGTGGCTTGTGCGCCTCGAAAGCGCTGTGTATCTTGGTCAGCCTTTCGCTGTTGGGTGGGCGAACCGGTTGTTGTACGAAACTGGCCCGCTAAAAACCATACGACTTTTTTCTTGTTTACTTCATCTTGAGGAGCACAACGATGCGCGTGATTCTGCTGGGAGCGCCCGGTGCCGGCAAAGGTACCCAGGCCCGTTTTATCACCGAAAAATTCGGTATCCCGCAAATTTCCACCGGCGACATGCTGCGCGCAGCCGTCAAGGCTGGGAGTCCGCTGGGCCTGAAGGTGAAGGGCGTGATGGAAAGCGGTGGTCTGGTGTCCGATGACATCATCATCGATCTGATCAAGGAACGCATTACCCAGCCCGATTGCGCCAACGGTTTCCTGTTTGACGGTTTCCCGCGCACCATTCCTCAGGCCGAAGCCCTCAAGGACGCCGGCGTGACCATTGATAACGTGGTCGAAATCGCCGTTGATGACGAAGAGATCGTGTCCCGTGTCGCGGGCCGCCGCATGCACCCGGCATCCGGTCGTACCTACCACATTCAGTACAATCCGCCGAAAGTCGCCGGCAAGGACGACGAAACGGGCGAAGAGCTGATCCAGCGTGACGACGACAAGGAAGAAACCGTGCGTCATCGCCTGTCCATCTATCACTCGCAGACCAAGCCGCTGGTGGACTTTTACCAGAAGCTGTCGGCTGCTGAAGGCACGCCGAAGTACAGTGCCGTTCCCGGTGTTGGCTCCGTGGAAGAGATCACTGCCAAGGTGTTCGCAGCGCTAAGCTGATTGGCGTTACTGCACACAACGGCCCGCTTGCGGGCCGTTGGCGTTTCTGGAATCGACTTCAGCCGGCCGCTATCCGCCACACAGTCTCATCCGCCGGGCTTATAATGCCCGCCCTCCTGATTTGCCCGGAAACCTGCTCATGACCACCTTGCTGGCCCTGGATACCGCCACTGAAGCCTGTTCCGTTGCCTTGCTGCATGAGGGCCGCGTGTACAGCCATTACGAGGTGATCCCGCGCCTGCATGCCCAGCGCCTGCTGCCGATGATCCAGGACCTGCTGGCCGGGGCAGGCGTGGCGTTGTCTGCGGTCGAGGCCATCGCATTCGGCCGGGGGCCCGGGGCCTTTACGGGCGTGCGCATTGCGGTTGGCGTGGTGCAAGGGCTGGCCTTCGCCTTGCAGCGTCCCGTGTTGCCGATTTCCAATCTGGCGGTGCTGGCCCAGCGCGCCCACCGCGAACATGGCGCCGTGCAGGTCGCTGCCGCCATTGATGCGCGCATGGACGAAGTCTATTGGGGCTGCTATCGAATGGAGCAGGGCGAGATGTGCTTGGTCGGCAGCGAGGCGGTCCTGCCGCCGGAAAACGTCGCCTTGCCGCGCGATGCGCAGGGCGACTGGTTCGGCGCCGGCACCGGCTGGGGCTATGCAGACCGTCTGCCCGTGGTACCGATAGCGTCGGACGCGGGAATGCTACCGCACGCCGAAGACCTGTTGCGCCTGGCTGAATATGCCTGGCGGCGCGGCGAAGCCGTAGAGGCTGAGCACGCCCAGCCGGTATATCTGCGCGACAAGGTAGCCACGCCTAAAGTGTGATGGGGTTGGCCTGGTTGCGCTCTGGCCTCGCACATTTCCTGAACTCGTAATAGCCAAGCCGGTCGGATGATCCGGCAATGCGCTGTCGATCACGGCTGACGCATTGCTCGAGCATTTAGAGTGGCGGCCCTTGCGAGGTTCAACATATGCGTATCGATGCAATTCGGAGCTCGGCGCTCCCCAAGCGCCCCGGCCGACCTGGACGAGGGTGGCGTGCCTCCAACGCAGCTGAGGCGGTAGAAGATGCGGTGGTCGAAACCCGACGACCCGCTATCGAGGGCGATTACCAGGCGGCTTCCACCGCGCGTTCGGTCATTCGTCCGGCCGCTGCCCTGCAGACGCCCAGCACCCGCGTGCTGCACGCCTTGGAAAGCTATGCGCGCATTGCGGCCATGGTGGCCGAGCCGGGGGATTACCTGGATACCTACGCCTGACGCCCTGCACGTAGGCTGCTAGGCGGAGTAGAGCCACTGCGGTTGTCCACGGGCTACAATCCGCGTTTCCTCAGGTGTGTCAGGCTTTTCCACGTGTTGCCCTACTTTATCGGTTGTCCCTCCTGGAGCGAAGCAGGCTGGCGGGGTCAGCTTTACCCCGAGAACGCCCGCGCTGCTGATTTCCTTGGCCACTACTGCCAGGTCTTCAATGCCGTCGAAGGCAATACCACCTTCTACGCCCGTCCCGCCCCGGACACCGTGCAGCGCTGGGCCGAACGCATGCCGGCAGACTTTCGCTTCTGCGCCAAACTGCCCCGTGACATCAGCCACGAGGGCGATTTACGCAGCCAGTTCAGCGCCACGGACAGCTTCCTGAAGTTGCTGGCGCCGCTGGGTGAGCGAGCCTCACCGTTGTGGTTGCAGTTGCCGGCCGCGTTTGGCCCGGCGCGCCTGAGCGAACTGGCCGCCTGGCTGGATGAGTTCCAGCAGCGCCGAATTGCGGTCGAGGTCCGCAACTTGGCCTTTTTTGCCAAGGGCGAAGAGGAGCGCGCGCTGAATCGCCTGTTGCACGAGCGCGGCGTGGAACGTATCTGTCTCGACGCTCGCGCCCTGTTCAGTCACCGCTCCGATGATCCGGCAGTCTTGCATGCTCAGGCCAAGAAACCGCGCGTACCGGTGCGCCCGGCAGCCTTCAGTGACCAGCCCCAGGTGCGGTTTATTGGCGGGCCTGATCTGGCTGCCAATCAGCGCTTCCTGGCGCCCTGGGTGGACAAGGTGGCCGGCTGGATCGAGCAGGGGCGGGCGCCGTATGTGTTCCTGCATACGCCGGATAACCTCCTGGCACCGACCTTGGCCCGACAGTTTCACGCCGCCTTGACCCTACGCCTGCCGGGGCTCCCCGCGCTGGCGCAAAGCCAGCCCGAACCGGCCGAAGAGCAGCTCGGGTTGTTTTAACGTCGAGCGGCAATCGCGCTTCAAACAGGGCTGCTAAGGTGCAACGTGGACTGTGGAAGGAGCGAACGATGGCCACCCAAGCACAACGTGCTGAAACCTTTCGAGCCCTGGAACAGCGCAAACAGCTGCTGGTGCTGCCCAACCCGTGGGATGCCGGGTCGGCAAGAATTCTCGCTTCACTGGGTTTCGAGGCGCTGGCGTCCAGTAATGCCGGATTGGCCTTTTCCTTGGGGCGTTGCGATGGCGAAGGCCGCATCAGCCGTCAAGAGGCGCTCGCCAATGCGCGGGCCATTGTCGAAGCCACCGATTTGCCGGTCGCCGCCGATCTGGAAAACGGTTATGGCGACACGCCTGAAGATTGCGCCCTGACCATTGAACACGCTGCGCAGGTCGGCTTGATTGGTGCTTCGATCGAAGATGCCAGCGGCAATCCCCTGGCGCCGATCTACCCCTTTGAATTGGCTGTGGAGCGTATTCATGCGGCGGCACAGGCGGCGCGCAGCCTGGATTTCCCGTTCAGCCTGTGCGCGCGGGCAGAAAACTACTTGCATGGTCGTCCCGACCTCGACGATACCGTGCGCCGCTTACAGGCCTTCGCCGCAGCCGGTGCCGATGTGCTGTATGCCCCGGGGTTGACGCATCGACAGCAAATCATCGCAGTGGTCCAGGCAGTGGCGCCCAAGCCGGTGACCGTTATGGTGGGAATCGCGGGCTTGCAGCTGTCGCTGGTCGGCCTGGCGGAAGTGGGCGTGCGACGAGTATGTCTGGGGTCCAGTCTGGCGCGGGTTGCCTACGGCTCGTTTTATCAGGCGGCCGGCGAGCTGGCCCGACGCGGTAGCCTGCACATAACCCGGCAAGCCATCTCGCTTGAACGCCTGAATGATCTGTTGCGTTATTAGGGCATGCGCATCGGCCTGCTGCTGATCGTGCTGGTGCTGGTTGGCGTGCCGTGGGGTATCAACCGCGGCTGGCTTGACGTGCCACCGCGCTGGGACCCGTGGGCGCCGCTGGATGTGCACGCTCCGCGCAATCTGTTGACCGGCTTCAAGCTGTGGCGCCTGCAGAATGAGCCCCAGCTGTGCGAGGCAGCTCTGCAATCCAGCTCGCTGCGTTATACGCATCAGCCCGACAGCTCACCTGCTGCGCAATGCCCTCTGGAGAATGTGCTACGCATTACGGGTTCCGAGCTGGGTTTCAACCAGAGCTTTCTGGCCACCTGCAAGCTGGCAGTGGCGTTTGCGCTGTTCGAGCGCCATGGCCTGCAGCCAGCCGCTCAAGCCGTGTTTGGTCAGCCCGTGGTTCGTCTCGAACACTACGGCAGTTTCGCCTGCCGGAACATCGGCGGCAGCCAGCGGCGTAGCCAGCATGCGTTGGCCAATGCTCTGGATATGGCCGCCTTTCGCCTGCGGGATGGCCGACGCATCAGCGTGGTTAACGACTGGCAGGGTGCGACGAAGGAAGCGCTGTTTTTGCGCCGGGTGCATCAGGCGGCGTGTGAGCACTTCAAGGTCACTCTCGGCCCGGAGTACAACGCCGCCCATCGCGATCACTTTCATGTGGATATGGGCGGTTTTCGCATGTGCCGCTGAGGGGAAGCGATTACCCCCGCCGTGCTTCAGGCAGCGCAGTGGCTGCGCCTCTGGCACAATGCGCGCCGTTTTCCGGTCATCCGTTGTGAGTCCCTTCAATGTCCGTGTCTCTACCCACCATTCGCGTCGAACCCCTTGAGCCCCGCTTTGCCGAGGCGGCCCAGCGCTGGGCCGAACGGCTGGGTCTGACATTGGGCGGCGAGGCAGAATATGCCCTGCAACAGGGTGAGCAAGGTTTGCAACTGGCAGAGCTGGGGCCCAAGGCACCGGGGCCGGTGCGGGTGGACTTTGTCGAGGGCGCAGTGGCCCACCGGCGATTGTTTGGTGGCGGCAGCGGGCAGATGATTGCCAAGGCGGTCGGCGTGCAGAGCCGCGTGCGTCCACGGGTACTCGATGCCACCGCCGGGCTGGGGCGTGACGCCTTCGTGCTGGCCTCGCTGGGCTGTGAGTTGCAATTGATCGAGCGCCAGCCGCTGATCGCTGCGCTGCTTGAAGACGGCCTGCAACGGGCGTTGGGTGATCCGGACGTGGCCTCGATTGCGGCGCGCATGCAACTGCACCAAGGCAACGCCATTGAGCGGATGCAGAATTGGCAGGGTGAACCCCCGCAGGTGATTTACCTCGACCCGATGTTTCCGCACCGCGACAAGAGCGCGCTGGTGAAAAAGGAAATGCGCCTGTTCCGCCCCTTTGTCGGCGACGACCTGGACGCGCCGGCGCTGCTGGCCGCCGCGCTGGCGCTGGCCTCCCACCGCGTGGTGGTCAAACGCCCACGCAAGGCACCGATTATCGACGGCCCCAAGCCCGGCTACAGCCTGGAGGGCAAGTCCAGCCGCTATGACATCTACCCGCTGAAAACGCTGCAGCCTCAGCGCAGCGAGTGAGACGCTGGTCGCGCAATGGCTGCATTGCAATAACGGCATTTTTTTATGCTTAAATTGGTTTCATGGGGGCCATCCATACGAGGGTACCGTCATGAATACCAAGACTCTACTTTTGCTGCTGTGCGGATTGTTGCTTCAACCGGCTTGGAGTTATGCGGATACGGGGCAAGCTCATACCGCACCCGCAGTAGCCGATTCCGCAGCTCTTTCTACACGACTGGCGTTGCGTGATCTGTGGGTCGAGCACGTGTTCTGGGTGCGCAATTATGTGATTGCCAACCAGGCCGGCGAGGCGGCAGCAGCCAAGGTCGCAACTACTGAAGTCGTGGCCAATGCCACGGCTATCGCCAACAGCATCGCGCCGCTATACGGCCAGCCGGCCGCCGACCAGCTGCTCGACCTGTTGGCCGGGCATTGGGGGGCGGTCAAGCAGTACAGCGATGCCGTGGTTGCGAAGAATGAAGCTGGGAAGGATGCCGCAGTCGCTGAGCTGACCAGTAACGCCAAGGCCATCGCGGTGTTCCTGGCTTCGGCCAATCCGAATCTGCCAGAAAACACCCTGGTAGCCATGCTCAA
Source organism: Pseudomonas sp. B392_1p (assembly GCF_052245235.1). NCBI lineage: Bacteria > Pseudomonadati > Pseudomonadota > Gammaproteobacteria > Pseudomonadales > Pseudomonadaceae > Pseudomonas > Pseudomonas sp. B392_1p. Next base: position 173,153 of record NZ_JBQPXM010000006.1, on the reverse strand, counting down.
TGCCCATGGCGGGCACCATATCGCACAGATCGACCAATTGGCGAAAAACGACTACGCCGGCGAAGCCAGAACCTGGCAAGCCATGCGTGAACATATGTTGGTGCTGGGCGACACCTTGAATGCGGCATTGGTCAAGCAGTTCCCGGATAAGTTCTAACCGGTCGGGGAGGGCGTTGCGGCGCCTTCCCTCCACTCCGCGGGGTGATACATGTTCCAGGGGTTGGGGCGTACGCAGCAGGATCTGCTGAGCGCTCTACTGTATCAGCCGTCAGGCATGAGCATCGAGGCGTTGGCCCAGCAATTGGTGGTGACGCGGACCGCAGTGCGCCAGCATCTGGCTGCGCTGGAGCGCGACGGACTGATTCACCGTGGCGGCACCCGGCCGACCGGACGACGGCCCGAGCAGTTGTATGTGCTCAGCACGGCTGGCCAGGAGCTGTTTCCGCGGCAATATCGGCTATTGGCGAGCCTGCTGATAGGCGAGGTTGCCCAAGTTCTGGGGCGAGAGGGGCTGATTGCTGTATTGCGCAGCCTGGGTAAACGGCTCGCCAGCAATCTGGAGCAGCAGGCGGTCAGCGAGGAGCGAATCGTCGGCCATATGAACCAGGCCGGTTACGAGGCTGAGGTGTTCTTTCGCAGTGCGGGAGAGCCGGAAATCGTCGCGCACAACTGCGTGTTCCACCAATTGGCCAATGCCCATCCGGAAGTCTGCGAGCTTGATCTGGCATTGATTGGCACCTTGGGCCAGGCAGAGGTGGAGCATCTGGAGTGCATGCTGCGCGGCGGGCAGGTCTGCCGCTTCCGGTTGCGCAGCACCCCCGATGACGAGCCGTGACGGAATGTCAGCCGGTCTGAAGCCGCTACTACGCTGTTTTGCTTGCACCTCAGACGCTGTAGGCCCTGATAAATAACCCCACCACCTCGCGCACATGCCGCTCGGCTTCCTCGTTGCCCTGGCAAGTGGCGCAGCCGATCAGCTGGCGAAAATTGTGGCCGCCTTTGAGCAGCGAGCAAAAATGTTCGGCGGCGGCCTGTGGGTTGGGGATGCGCAGTGTGCCGGCCTGGTCGGCCTGATGCATGACGCGCTCCATCTTGTCGAGGATGCGCTGCGGCCCGGCGGCGTAAAAAAGCTGGACGAGCTGAGGGTTGGGCTTGGCCAGGGTAAACATCAAGCGATGCATGGCCAGGGATTCTTCGCTGCTGATTAGCGCGTGAAAGGCGCGGCCAATGGCCACAAGGTGGGCATCGATGGGTTCGGCAGTGCTCGGTTCGGTGAACAGCTGCGGTAGCTGCTCCTCGCACTTGGCTTCCACCGCCGCGCAAAACAGCGTGTCCTTGTCGGTGAAGTGGCTATAAACGGTGAGTTTGGAGACGCCGGCCTCACGGGCGATGGCGTCCATGCTGCTGCCCTCATAGCCGTGGCGCAGGAATAACGACTTGGCCGCTTCGAGGATGGCCTGGCGTTTTGCCGGGTCTTTAGGACGACCCGGGCCCTGATTGGGTAAAGCGTGCTCAGACATGCGTTCTCGTACTGGACGGTTGGGGTGACTGTTTTTACTATACCCGTCAGTACAATTATTCCAATACGCCTCTGCGCGAAAGGTCACCATCATGTTTCGTCATGTTCTGTCTCTCGCTCTGCCTGTCTCTTTAATCGTCCTGCTAGGCGCATGCGGCAATGGTCAAGAGGTGGAGGCGCCACCGCGTCCGGCAATGGTGGTGCAGCCGCAGCCGGCCGGCGCGTCGCTGGACACCTTTGCCGGCGAGGTTCGTGCGCGGCTGGAGCCGGAGCTGGCCTTTCGAATCGGTGGCAAAGTGGCCAAGCGCCTGGTGGATGTCGGCGAGCGGGTGAAGAAGGACCAGCCGCTGGCTGAGCTGGACCCGCAGGACGTGCGCTTGCAGCTTGAAGCGGTACGCGCCCAGGTGGCCGCCGCCGAGGCCAATCTGCAGCTGGCCAGCGCCGAGCGTGACCGGTATCGCACGCTGCTGGAGCGGCAACTGGTCAGTCGCTCGCATTTCGACAATGCCGAAAACAGCTACCGCTCCGCCGCGGCGCAACTCAAGCAGGTTCAGGCCCAGTACGACGTGGCACGCAACCAGGCAACCTATGCGGTGTTGCGCGCGTCGGAAGATGGCGTGATCGCCACACGGCGCATCGAGGTCGGTCAGGTCGTCGCAGCCGGACAGACGGTGTTTACCCTGGCTGCCGATGGCGAGCGGGAAGTGGTGATCAGCCTGCCGGAGCAGGCGCTGGACCGCTACCGCATCGGCCAGGACGTCACCGTACAGCTCTGGTCGCATCTGCAGCAGCGTTATCCGGGACGCATTCGCGAACTGTCACCGGCCGCCGATCCGCAGTCGCGCACCTTTGCCGCACGGGTCGCCTTTCAGGATGCCGACGTACCGGCCGATCTGGGCCAGAGCGCCCGGGTGTTCATTCGCAATGCTGAAGACGTGCCGCTGGCGGTGCCGCTGTCGGCGATCTCGGCCGAAGGCGGACAGCCTTTTGTGTGGGTGGTAGCTCCGAAGACGGCAACCCTGGAGCGTCGCCCGGTGCGCCTGGGTGCCTACGGCGAACGTCAGGTGCCGGTTCTTGAAGGCCTGCGGGAACATGAATGGGTGGTGGCTGCCGGCGTGCATGTGCTGCGCGAAGGACAGAAGGTGCGCCCAGTGGACCGCGACAACCGGCTTGTCGAGCTGGCGGCTGGGGAGTAGGTCCGGATGAAATTTAACTTGTCTGCCTGGGCGTTGCAGAATCGCTCCATCGTGCTCTATCTCATGCTCTTGCTGGGGGTGGTCGGTGCGCTGTCCTACACCCAGCTGGGCCAGAGCGAAGATCCGCCGTTCACCTTCAAGGCCATGGTCATCCAGACCCAGTGGCCGGGCGCCAGTGCCGAAGAAGTCTCGCGCCAGGTCACCGAGCGCATCGAGAAGAAGCTGATGGAAACCGGCGCCTACGAGCGCATCGTGTCCTTCTCGCGGCCGGGCGAATCCCAGGTGACCTTCCTGGCCCGCGACTCCATGCATTCGGATGAGATTCCCGAGCTGTTCTATCAGGTGCGCAAGAAGATTGGCGACATTCGCCACACCCTGCCACCGGGGGCGATCGGCCCCTTTTTCAATGACGAATTCGGCACCACCTTCGGCAATATCTATGCACTGACCGGCGACGGTTTCGATTACGCGGTGCTCAAGGATTACGCCGACCGCATCCAGTTGCAGCTGCAGCGTGTCAAGGATGTCGGCAAGGTCGAACTGCTCGGCTTGCAGGACGAGAAGATCTGGATCGAGCTGTCCAATACCAAACTGGCCACTCTTGGCCTGCCACTGGCTGCCGTGCAGCAGGCGCTGGAGGCGCAGAACGCCGTGGCGGCCGCCGGCTACTTCGAAACCCAGACCGACCGTATCCAGCTGCGCGTCAGCGGGCGCTTTGAAACCGTCGAGCAGATCCGCGCGTTCCCCATTCGCGTGGGCGATCGCACCTTCAACCTGGGCGATGTGGCCGAGGTGCGTCGTGGTTTCAGCGATCCGCCAGCGCCGCGCATGCGCTTCATGGGCGAGGATGCCATTGGCCTGGCGGTGTCGATGCGCGAGGGCGGCAATATCCTGGTGCTCGGCGAGGCGCTGGAAACCGAGTTCAGCCGCCTGCAGCAAAGCCTGCCCGCCGGGATGCAACTGAGCAAGGTGTCGGATCAGCCGGCGGCGGTGAAAACCGGCGTGGGCGAATTCATTCAGGTGCTGACCGAGGCGGTGATCATCGTCCTGCTGGTGAGCTTTTTCTCCCTGGGCCTGCGCACGGGCATGGTGGTGGCGCTGTCCATTCCGCTGGTACTGGCGATGACTTTTGCGGCCATGTACTACCTGGGCATCGGCCTGCACAAGATCTCCCTCGGCGCGCTGGTGCTGGCGCTGGGCCTGATGGTGGACGACGCGATCATCGCGGTGGAGATGATGGCCATCAAGATGGAACAGGGTTACGACCGCCTCAAGGCGGCCAGTTTCGCTTGGACCAGCACGGCCTTTCCGATGCTCACCGGCACGCTGATCACCGCGGCAGGCTTCCTGCCGATTGCCACCGCGCAGTCCAGCACCGGCGAGTACACCCGCTCGATCTTCGAGGTGGTGACCATTGCCCTGCTGGTGTCGTGGATCGCCGCAGTGGTGTTCGTGCCCTACCTGGGCAACCGCCTGCTGCCGGACCTGGCCAAGCAGCACGCCGCCAAGCATGGCGGCGCCGCCGCCCATGACCCCTATGCCACGGCATTCTACAAGCGCGTGCGCCGGCTGATCACCTGGTGCGTACGGCGCCGCAAGACCGTGCTCGTCCTGACCCTCGCAGCGTTTTTCGGCTCGGTGCTGCTGTTCCGCCTGGTGCCCCAGCAGTTCTTCCCACCTTCGGCGCGCCAGGAACTGATGGTGGATATCAAGCTTGCCGAGGGCGCTTCGCTGCGGGCTACCGAGCATGAAGTGCGCCGCCTGGAAGCCTTACTCGCCAAGCAACCCGGCCTGGAAAATTACACCGCGTATATCGGCAGCGGCTCGCCGCGCTTCTACCTGCCGCTGGATCAGCAACTGCCGGCCACCAGCTTCGCCCAGTTCGTCGTGCTGGCCAGCTCCATCGAGGATCGCGAAGCGCTGCGTAGCTGGCTGATCGATACCGTCAACGAAGAGTTTCCGACCTTGCGCACGCGTGTGTCGCGCCTGGAAAACGGTCCGCCGGTGGGCTATCCGCTGCAGTTTCGGGTCAGTGGCGAGCATATCGACGAGGTGCGCGACCTCGCCCGCGAAGTGGCCGGCGTAGTACGCCAGAACGCCCATGTGACCAATGTGCACCTGGACTGGGAAGAACCCAGCAAGGTGATCCGCCTGGAGCTGGACCAGGAGCGCGCTCGCGCTCTCGGGGTGAATACCGCGTCGCTGTCGCGCTTTTTGCAAAGTGCCCTGAGCGGCTCGCGGGTCAGCCAGTTCCGTGAGGACAACGAGCTGATCGAAATCCTGCTGCGCGGCACCCTGGAGGATCGCCAGAGCCTGACGTTGCTGCCAAGCCTGGCGGTGCCTACCGACAGCGGCAGGAGTGTGCCGCTGTCGCAGGTGGCGACTCTGGAGTACGGTTTCGAGGAAGGCATCATCTGGCACCGCGACCGTTTGCCGACGGTAACCGTGCGCGCCGACATCTACGGTGCCGAACAGCCGGCCACGCTGGTGCAGGAGATCCTGCCCCACCTGGCCGAGCTGCGCGCCAAGCTGCCGGATGGCTACCTCTTCGAGGTGGGCGGCACCGTGGAGGACTCCGCGCGTGGTCAGCGATCGGTGATGGCCGGCATGCCGCTGTTCGTGGTGGTGGTCATGAGCCTTTTGATGCTGCAACTGCGCAGTTTCTCGCGCTCGATCATGGTGTTTCTCACCGCGCCGCTGGGGTTGATCGGCGTGACGCTGTTCCTGCTGATCTTCCAGCAACCGTTTGGTTTCGTCGCCATGCTGGGCACCATCGCACTGTCGGGGATGATCATGCGCAACTCGGTGATCCTGGTGGATCAGATCGAGCAGGACATCGCCGCCGGCCATGAGCGCTGGACGGCAATCATCGACGCCACGGTGCGACGGTTCCGCCCCATCGTGCTCACCGCCATGGCGGCGGTGCTGGCCATGATCCCCTTGTCGCGCAGCGTGTTCTTCGGGCCGATGGCGGTGGCCATCATGGGCGGGCTGATCGTCGCCACGGCACTGACGCTGCTGTTCCTGCCGGCGCTGTATGCGGCCTGGTTTCGCGTTCGTGAGGACGAAACTGTGAGGAATTGAGCGCCTGGCCCGGGGACGATACCTGTCAACTCAGATACCGGCTCCCTTGAGTAGCACCTGCGCGGCATCCTTGGCGTCTCGCGCCTGTTCGCCAGGACCTTCGAGGTGGGCCATGCTGAGCGCGCCTTCGAGCAGATATTGCAGCTGGCGCGCAAGTTGCTGCGGCTGTGGGGCGGCAAGTCGTTCCAGCAGCTCGCGCAGATAGGCCTGCAGCTCCGCCTTGTTGGCTGACGAGCGCCGGTGAATGGAATGTTCGTTGTCGTGGTATTCCGCCGCGGCATTGACGAACAGGCAGCCGCAGTACTGCTCGCTTCCATGAATCATGGTGTGCAAACCATCGAACACAGCCAAGAGTGCCTCGCGCGGGGGCAGCTTGTTCGCGCGTTCGCGCAGCCGCTCGAACATGAGCTGGTGACGTCTTTCCAGCACTGCAAGGATCAGTTCTTCCTTGGATTTGAAATGCTTGTACAACGTCATCTTGGCCGCGCCGGATTCCGCCAGGATCCGGTCGATTCCCGTGGCGTGATAGCCCTCGCGATAGAAAAGCCGTTCTGCCGTTTCGATCAGCTGGTCGCGTTTGTTCGTTGCCATAACTACCTCCTCGGATCGGCCATTATGCGGAAGTGAGAGGACTGCTCCAACCAATCGTCTCTGTGGCCCATATTGCGCTTGAAGTGTACAGACAGGTCTGTCTATTATCCAGTCGTGCAAACAGACCACGCACCCTGGCGGCACTGCTTGAGGCGTCATGCAACCAGAAAGTGGCCGATCGTCCTGAGAGGAGTCATGACATGAACGTGGCGAAGATCGTTACTCTGGTACTGCTTAGTCTGGCTGCACGCGTGGAGGCGGCCGATGAGCTGCGCTTCAGTCTGATCAAGACGGCGCAATCCCAAAACCGGGGCGAATATTCCTGGCGTAACGGTGCCTGGGAGCGCCCCGAACCCGTGCTCCACGTGGCGCTCCTGATTGAACATCAGGGTTCTCGACTGCTGTTCGGCACCGGTCTGGGTCGGCATATCGACGCTCAGGTCGATGCTGAGGTGCCTTGGCGAATCAAGCGTTATAGCCGGGTCGTGGCGGTGCGGGATCAGTTGGAGCGTGACGGTCTGGAAATCGATCGCATCCTGCTGGGTTGCGCCTGCTGGGAGCACGCGTCGGGCCTGGCGGACTTTCCCGATGTGCAGGTGTTGGCCAGCGCTGAAGGGATTCGCTACAGCCAGATCGCCACACCACCGGCCGTCCTGCCCAGTCAGTTTGCTCATTCGGTACGCTGGCAGCCGCTGCGCTTCGAGGCGAATCCCATCGGTGGATTCGCGCACAGCCTCGATCTATTCGGAGATGGCAGCCTGATCGTGGTGCCATTGACCCAGCATGGTGCGCTCGGCCTGTTCCTGACGCTTTCCGACGGTACCCGCTACTTTTTCAGAGGAGATACGCTCGGCCAGCCCGAAAAGCCGAGCGCCCAACCGGACGGCATCCACACGCAGGGTTGGCAAGAGCTTGCGGCCTCGGGGTTCTATCCCGGCTGGGTGCAATCCTATGCGAGCCGCGTTGAGGCGACGCCTGGCGCGCATTCGCCGGTATTGCGCAGCCATGCTTCCATAAGTGAGAGGGGCCACGATTCGACCAGGATCAACGTCAAATAGGCACCTTTGGCCTGGACATGCTGCGCAACAGCAGGATCACCGCCCATTTGCCGCCAGCGCCTGGGCCGATGGGCCGAAAGCGCCGCACCGTGCTGGACCTCTAACCATGGGCTGCCGATCGGGTGTATATGTGGCCGCCACCTCATGGAATAAACCTCATGCCGGCGCCCCGCATTCTACTGCTCACCCTGTTGGCCATGCTGGGGTTCGCCGGCAATTCGCTGTTGTGCCGCCTGGCGCTCAAGGAGGGTGCGCTGGATGCGGCCACCTTCACCAGTCTGCGGCTGCTATTCGGCGCGCTGACGCTCTGGCTGCTGGTGCGCCTGGGGCAGCGCCGTTTGGCCGGCAACTGGCTTTCGGCATTGGCCTTGTTCCTGTATGCCGCGGCATTCTCCTTTGCCTACCTGCGCCTGGATACGGGAACCGGCGCGTTGTTGCTGTTCGGTGCGGTCCAGGTCGGCATGGTCGTGGCGGGCTGGCGGCGGGGTGAGCGTTTAAACCGCTGGCAGGGAGTGGGATTCTTGCTGGCGGTCTGCGGTCTGCTGGCGCTGTTGTTGCCAGGCGCCAGTGCGCCCGATCTGCTCGGTGCCCTGCTGATGGCGATATCCGGGCTGGCCTGGGCGCTATATTCGTTGCGCGCAGGGAACACCGCCGACCCATTGGCGGTGACCGCGGGTAATTTCCTGCTCGCCGCGCCATTGGCCCTGGGGCTCAGCCTGCTGCAGGTTGCCGAAGTGCGCTGGAGCGGTATGGGCGTGTTCTATGCCGTCGTATCGGGCGCCCTGACCTCGGGTGTCTGCTATGCCATCTGGTACAGCGCATTGCGCGGACTGACGGCGGTGCAGGCCGGGACCGTGCAGCTCAGCGTACCGATCCTGGCGGCGCTTGGCGGCAGTCTTCTGCTGGATGAAGCGCTGTCCTTGCGCCTGGCGCTGACGGCATTGGCCGTGCTTGGAGGGATCGCGCTCATGCTCCGAGCGAGGCCTGAACGCAGCACACAGCTCAACTTGCTGACCGTATGCCTGTCACAGCATGACGAACGTCGTCATTCACGATGGAGGATGGTCATGACTCAGAAGTTCAACGTCGGCGATCACGTCAGCTGGAACTCCGAGGCTGGGCGGGTCAGCGGCAAGATCACCAAGGTGCATACCCGCGACACCGAGTACAAGGGCCATCCGCGCCACGCCAGCGAGGAGGAGCCGCAGTACGAGATCAAGAGCGACAAGACTGACCATGTCGCCATGCACAAGGGAAGCGCGCTGAAGAAGATCGACTGACATGGCTGATCCGCATACTGTCTGGACCATCGGCCACTCGACGCGATCACTGCAGGAATTGGTTGCGTTGCTCAGGCATAACCGGATCGAGGCCGTCGCCGATGTGCGGCGTTTTCCCGGTTCGCGGCGTTTGCCGCAGTTCGGCGAAGCGGCCCTGCGCGCTGGCCTTGCCGAACAGGGCATCGATTACCACTGGATACCGGAGCTGGGCGGGCGTCGCCGCCCGTTGCCGGATACGGTCAATACTGCGTGGCGCAACAGCTCGTTTCGTGGTTATGCCGATCATCTGCACAGCGATGAATTCGCCGCGGGGCTGGTGCGGATGCTCGGGCTGGCTAGCCACAAGCGCACCACGCTGATGTGTGCCGAGCTGCTCTGGTGGCGCTGCCACCGTTCCCTGATTTCCGACGTGCTCAAGCTGCGCGGCATCGAGGTGCTGCATATTCAGGACGAATCCCATGTGCTTGTTCACCCTTACACCTCACCGGCGCGGCTGGTGGGAGGTCGGCTGAGTTATGCCGAGGGACAGGGCGAGCCGCTGGGCGAAAAGCCGCCCGGCAGCGGGAGTCAGATCAGCCTGGAATGGTGAAGCCTCAGCGCTGGCAGCCTGTTAGGTTGCCAGCTCCTTGGTGAGACCTACGCCTGGATGGCGTTTTCCGAGTCGGGTTGAGGGCTGGGTTGCCGTTTCAACGTGACCTGACGGATCGACAGGCGCACTTCGGTGGGCAGCACACGCTTGGCCGCGCCTTCCACCAGTTCGGCCAGCTTGGGCGAGTGGCTGAGCCGGCCAAGCTCGTTGCGGCGCAACACGCCCTGGCTCAGCAGGGCGCTGATGAAGTTGCGGAACAGGCTCTTGTCGAAGAATTCCGGGGCGTTCAGACCGTGCAGGATAGACAGGCGCTGGGCCATGACCGTGCACAGGCTTTCCAGTTCTTCAGCGTCCAAACCGTACTGCGGATGATCGAGGATCAGCGCCACGGTCATGTAGAAGCGCTGCAAGGTCTGCACGATGGCGCGCGACAACAGGGTGAGTAGCACGAACTCGCCTGAGCTGGGCGCCGGGCGAATGAAGACATCGTCCTCACGGCGCAGCAGGCCCTGTTCCACGAAGGCGTTCATCCACTCGTCGACCACCGCCTCCAGCTCATTCAGCTCATAGCGAATGAACAGTTCGGCCTGCAGGTACGGGTACAGCGCAGTCACGTAGCGCAGGATCTGTTCGCGACTGATGCGCCCACTGTTCTGGAAGAAGCTGGCCAGCAGCGACGGCAGCGCGAACACGTGCAGCACGTTGTTGCGGTAGTAGGTCATCAGGACGGCGTTCTGCTCATCCAGATAGAGGATCTTGCCCAGCGCGTCCTGCTGGCTGGCGATGAACTTCATGTCCAGCACATGGGCGGTCAGCTGTTGGCCATCGCCCTCCGGCAGGGTGGTGTGCGGCGAGTAGGGCACCCGGCGCAGCAGCGCCAGGTAGCGGTCGAGGACGCTGGCCAGGCCGCGATCATCAATGGCCAGCTTGCTGGTGGAGAGCATGACCATGGCCACCAGGTTGACCGGGTTGATCGCCGCCGCTTCGTTGAGGTGGCGGGCGACTGTGGTGCCGAGCTGGTTGGTGGCGGCGGTCAGCCACTCGGGACGAAAGTCCGGGCCCAGATCCTGCTGGCGCCAACCGGGCTGCTGCTGTTCGAGGAAATCGGCCAGCCTGATGGGCTCGCCGAAGTTCACCGCGACCTGGCCGAAGCGCTGGCGCAATGCGCCAATCACTTTGAACAGGTCGCCAATGGATTCCTTCTTTTTGCTGGCGCCGCGCAGTTCGCCCAGGTAGGTGCGGCCTTCCAATACGCGCTCGTAGCCGATGTACACCGGCACGAAGACGACAGGCAGGCGGTGCGAGCGCAGGTAGCTGCGCAGGGTAATGGCCAGCATGCCGGTCTTCGGCTGCAGAGTGCGCCCGGTGCGCGAGCGGCCGCCTTCGACGAAATACTCGACCGGGAAGCCGCGGCTGAACAGGGTATGCAGGTATTCGTTGAACACCGCGGTGTACAGCGGATTGCCCTTGAATGTGCGGCGCATGAAGAACGCGCCACCACGGCGCAGCAGGCCGCCGATCACCGGCATATTCAGGTTGATGCCGGCTGCGATGTGCGGCGGTGTCAGCCCGTGGGTGAACAGCAGGTAGGAGAGCAGCAGGTAGTCGATGTGGCTGCGGTGGCACGGCACATAGATGACCTCGTGACCGCGTGCGATCTCCTGCACCTGCTCGATGTGGTTGACCTTTACACCGTCATAGATCTTGTTCCAGAACCAGGACAGAACCAGTTCGAGGAAGCGGATCGCCGTGTAGGTATAGTCCGAGGCGATCTCGTTGCCGTAGCGCAGGGCGCGGGCTTCGGCCTTGTCGACGGAGAATTTCTCTCTTTCGGCTTCGTCGAGAGTTGCCTGGCGCACGGCGGGCGCATGCACCAGGCCCTTGACCAGGTTGCGCCGGTGCGACACGTCCGGGCCGATGACGGCGGCCTTCTGGTTGCGGAAGTGCACACGCAGAATGCGGTGGGCCATGCGCTGGGTGCGTTCCGGTCCCTTGCCTTGATTGACCAGCTCACGCAGCTGGATCGGCGCGGCGAACTGCACGCGGGTCTTGCGACCGAGGAACAGGATTGCCAGCAGCTTGCGCAGCCGCCCGGTGACCGCCCAGCTGTCGGCGAACAGCAGTTTCCAGGGGCTGGTCTCGCGGGCTGGCGACTGTCCCCAGTACACACTAACCGGCACGATCTGCGCTTCCGCCAGGGCATTTTGGTTAACGGCGGTGACCAGACGCGCCAGCGTCGGGGAAATGATGCGCTTGTCGCGGCGCCCCAACCATCCTGTCGGCGCATCGAGGAAGAAGAAGGCTGACGGTTCTTGGTGGCTTTCCATCGACACCTGGACCACCGGACGCGGCAGACCGGCCTTGGCGCATTCATGGTCGACCACCGCCAGATCGCTGAGCGACGGCTTCTGCAGCACGTAGAAAACGGGTTTGCTGCGATCAAGGTCAAGAGTGGCGGCGGACTGGCTGATGGTTTCCGAACGAACCCACAGATACAGCAGGCGACGCAGGCTACCGAAAACAAGACGGTGAAGGGGTGTGCGGGTCATACGTCAGGTCGAATAAAACGAGCAATTGCTCGGGAGCGCTAGTGTGCCGCATCGCTGGGGGAGGGAAAAGCGGCAAAACGCGGAAAGAATTGACGCCTTGACGTGCCTTGCAATGGTTTGAAGCGAGCTTTTATAGTCCCGCGGCGTTGAATTCCCAGCCTGGTTACGGGGCTGGGCAGTGATCGGAGGATGGGACTCCATGATTGAAATAAGAAACCTGACCAAACGCTTCAGCCGGCACACGGCGGTAGATGATTTGTCATTTGATATTCGCCCGGGTGAAGTGCTGGGCTTTCTCGGCCCAAACGGCGCCGGCAAGTCGACGACCATGAAGATGCTCACCGGCTTCCTCGCCCCGACGTCGGGCACGGCCAGCATTCATGGCTTCGATATCCAGACCCAGACCCTCAAGGCGCAACGCCTGATTGGCTATTTGCCAGAAGGCGCGCCCTGCTACGGCGACATGCGCGTGCGCGGGTTTCTCAACTTCATGGCAGAAATCCGCGGCTTTCGCGGCGCGGAAAAAGAACGGCGCGTGGCCCGTGCGGTGGAACAGCTGGAACTGGCCACGGTGCTGGGCCAGAACATCGACACCCTGTCCAAGGGGTTCAAGCGCCGTGTCGGCCTGGCCCAGGCGATTCTCCATGACCCCCGGGTGCTGATTCTCGATGAGCCCACCGACGGCCTGGACCCCAACCAGAAGCATCAGGTGCGCCAGTTGATCCAGGGCCTGGCCGAGGACAAGATCGTCATCATCTCCACGCATATCCTCGAAGAAGTCGGCGCGTTGTGCAGCCGTACCGTAGTGATTGCCCACGGCAAGCTGGTGGTCGATGCCACGCCTCTGGAGCTGGAACGACGTTCGCGCTATCACCAGGCTGTGACCCTGGTGAGCGAAGAGCCGCTGGACGAAGCCGCGCTACGGGCCTTGCCGGGAGTTGCCGGCCTTGAACACAACCGGCGCGAACAGAGCCTGACCGTGCTGGCTGAGCCGGGCGCGGTGATTTTCCCTCACGTCAACGAGCTGATTCGCGCACGCGGCTGGGCCATTCGCGAGCTGGATGTGGAGCGCGGTCGCCTCGATGAAGTGTTTCGCAATCTGACCCGAGGGGAGGCGGCATGAAGCAGTTGCCGGTGATCTTCAAGCGCGAGCTGGCGAGCTACTTCGCCACGCCGCTGGCTTATATTTTCCTAATGATTTTCCTGGTGCTGACCGGGGTGTTCACCTTCTATCTGGGTGGTTTTTTTGAGCGCGGACAGGCCGATCTGGGGAGTTTCTTCGCCTTCCACCCCTGGTTGTACCTGTTCCTGGTGCCCGCCATCGCCATGCGTTTGTGGGCCGAGGAGCGCAAGTCCGGCACCCTGGAACTGCTGATGACATTGCCGATCACCCGCGCCGAAGCAGTGGCCGGCAAGTTTCTCGCCGCCTGGGTGTTTGCCGGTCTGGCACTGCTATTGACCTTCCCGATGGTGCTCACGGTCAACTACCTGGGCGAGCCGGACAACGGCGCGATCCTTACCGGGTACCTGGGCAGCTGGCTGCTGGCCGGCGCCTATCTGGCGGTCGGCTCGTGCATGTCGGCGCTGGCGCGCAATCAGGTGATTGCCTTCATGCTCACGGTCAGCCTGTGCTTCTTGTTCATCGTCAGCGGCTTTCCCATGGTGATCGACGCCTTCAGCGCCTGGGCTCCGCAGGGCATGATCGATGCGGTGGCCTCGCTGAGTTTCCTGATTCGCTTCGAGGCGATCAGCAAGGGCGTCATCGACCTGCGCGACCTGCTGTATTTCCTCAGCTTTATCGTGGCCTGGCTGGCCGCCACCGCCGTGGTGGTTGATCTGAAGAAGGCGGACTGAACCCATGAAAAGACTGCTGTATTCCGGTGCCGGACTGCTGCTTATCGCCGTGGCATTCCTGACCTTCAACCTGATTTCCGGGCTGACCCTGAGCAATGCCCGGCTGGACCTCACCGAGCAGAAGCTCTACACCCTGTCCGAAGGCACCGAGCGGATTCTGGCTGGGCTGGACGAGCCATTGACCCTGCAGTTGTTTTACTCGGACGCGGCCACCCAGGATCTGGTGGCGCTGCGCAACTACGCGCGCCGGGTTGAGGAATTGCTCAAGACCTATGTGCGCGCCGCCGATGGCAAGCTCACGCTGCAGGTGATCGATCCCGAGCCGTTCTCGGAGCGTGAAGACCAGGCCGCCGAGTACGGCTTGCAGGCAGTGCCGCTGCGCGCCGGCGGCGAGCGCATCTACTTTGGCCTGGCCGGCAGTAATGCCCAGGGCGACCGGCAGGTGATTCCGTTCTTCCCGCTGGATCAGGAAGAGTTCCTCGAGTACGAAATCAGCCGCCTGGTCAACAGCCTGGCCAATCCGCAGTTGCCGGTGGTTGGGGTATTGTCCGGGCTGCCGCTCAGCGGCGGCTTCGACATGCTGGCCCGCCAGCCCAGCCCGCCGTGGATGATCATCGACGAGATCCGCCAGCTGTTCCGTATCGAAAGCCTGCAGACGGATGTCGATCAGATTCCTGAAGAGGTGTCGGTGCTGCTGCTGGTCCATCCGAAACAGCTACCGGAACAGACGCTCTTCGCCATCGACCAGTTCGTGCTGCGCGGCGGCAAGTTGCTGGCCTTTGTCGACCCCTTCAGCGAAGCCGACATGGGCATGGGTCTGCCTGGCGATTTGGACAAGTCGTCCAACCTCGACACCTTGTTTCAGGCCTGGGGCCTGCGCATGCTGTCGGACCAGGTGCTGCTGGATGGCGCCTATGCCTTGCCGGTGAGCCTGGGGGCGGGGCAGCGTCCGGTGCGCCACGCGGCCTGGCTGAGTCTGCCGGCTGAGGCGCTGGATCAGGAGGATGTCAGCACCGCCAATCTGGAAACGCTGATCATGGCCAGCGCCGGCGTACTGGAACCGCTGGAGGATGCCAAGACCACGTTCTTGCCGATCATCCGCAGCTCCAATCAGTCCCAGCCGGTGGATGTGCAGCGCCTGGCCATGCTCGACAACCCCGAGTCGCTGATTCGCGAGCTGCAGCCCACCGGCGAGCGCTATGCCCTGGCCGCACGGATCAGTGGCCCGGCGCAGAGCGCGTTTCCCAATGGCATCGAAGGGCAGAAAGATGGCCTGAAGCAGGCGGCCAACATCAACCTGCTGGTAGTCGCCGATACCGACGTGCTCAGCGACCGCATGTGGGTGCAGGTACAGGATTTCTTCGGGCAGCGCATCCCGCAGCCGTTTGCCGACAACGCGGGCTTTGCCATCAATGCGCTGGACAACCTGGCCGGCTCCGAGGCCCTGATCAGCGTGCGTTCCCGCGGTCGTTTCGACCGACCCTTCACCGTGGTGGATCGCTTGCAGCGCGAGGCCAAAAATCGCTTCCGTATCAAGGAGCAGCAGTTGCAGCAGCGCCTGGCGGTGGCCGAGCAGAAGCTGGCCGAGTTGCAGCCCAATGACCCTGAGCAGACGCTGGAGTTGACCCCTGAGCAGCAGGCCACCCTGCAACAGTTCCTTCAGGAAAAGCTGAAAATCCGCAAGGAGCTGCGCGAGGTGAATTACCAGCTCAATGCCGATATCGAAGCCCTGGGCCGCAGCCTGAAGTTCATCAATATCGCCCTGGTGCCTTTGCTGCTGACGCTCGGCGTGCTGGTGCTCTGGCTTATCCGACGGCGACGCGCCTGACGGGCAGCGGTTCAGCTGTGTCTGCATGCCCGGCGCGGGCCATGCGGGCGCGGAATTCATAGCGCGGCCTCGCCCGTTGCAACGACTTGGGACGGACATGCTCAGCTACCCGGGCAGCCCGCCGCATCGGGATACTCCGCCGGCGGGGTGCTCGTCGAGCATCGGCTATTCAGCCCACCCGCCTGCGACGAGCGACGCCGCCTTGCGCCAGCTGCGACATCGGCGATCCGCCGTTACTTGTGACGACCTGGACCAGCAGCCTTCCAGCGGGAGGCGGCTGTTGCTGCGAAATCCGAGCATCCTCGCCAAACGTATCAATAAGTATCTGCAATTCCCGGAATTCATTGAGATTTATAGACGCGACAAAAAAGCCCCCTTTTCAGCCCGGATGGTTGCTTTATACTCCGCGGACAGTTGTCCCTGGCCATCATCATGCCCACTGCGGCTCAACCTGAGTTGGGCGACAACTGTCCAGGCTCCTCGCCATAAGGGGAGCGGTCTAATAAAAATGAGTTGGAGATGCAGTAATGGCTGATCGTGAGTTGGGCACCGTCAAGTGGTTCAATGACGCCAAGGGCTATGGATTCATTCAACGCGAAAGCGGTGCGGACGTTTTCGTCCACTACCGGGCGATTCGCGGCGAGGGCCACCGCACCTTGCTGGAAGGCCAGCAGGTCGAGTTTGCGGTGATTCAGGGCCAAAAAGGCCTGCAAGCTGAAGACGTCTCCACGCTCTAATGTTTCATGCGGAAAAAACCCGTCCGTCGTGACGGGTTTTTTTATGGGCGCGAAAAAGCCTCCGTGGTTGTCCGGGACGCGCGATGTCGGATAGTCCCGCTCCGGGTGGCGAGGTCGCAGAGGTATTTGCGATGATGCGCAGGTCGTGAGTGGATTGCCTGACGACGAGACTTGCGTTTTTAACAGTCATACGGGGTAAGGCGTGCCATGAGCCTGACAATGGAAGCGATTTTGCAGCAGGCCCGTCCGGTTCTGCCGGTATTGGTCATCGAGGATGCGGCAAGTGCGGTGGAGCTTGCTCAGGCGCTGCATGCCGGTGGAGTTCGTGTGCTGGAAGTGACGCTGCGCACGCCGCGGGCCCTGGAGGCGGTGACCAGTATTCGCCAGGCGCTGCCCGACCTGCTGGTCGGCGCCGGTACCCTGATTCATGCCGCACAGTTCCTCGAAGCCCGTGATGCCGGGGCACAATTCGCAGTCAGCCCGGGGTGCACAGAGCGTCTGGCGATGGCCGCCCTGGATGCTCAACTGCCGTATTTGCCCGGTGTGCTGACGCCCTCCGAGGTGCTGATGGCGCTGGAGTTCGGTCATCGCTCCCTGAAATTGTTTCCGGCCAATGGGAGTGCCAGCGTGAAAATGCTCAAGAGCCTCAGGGGCCCCTTCACCGGCATCCGTTTCTGCCCCACCGGTGGCATCAATGTGGACAACCTGCTGAGTTTTCTCAGTCTGCCCAATGTTGCCTGCGTCGGCGGTACCTGGATCGCGCCAGCCAACCTGGTGCGTGCCCGCGCCTGGGACCAGATCACCCAGCTGGCCCGCGAGGCGTGTGAACTGGCGCGCAGCCTGGAGCAGCACTCGTGAACTGGGATCTGGACAAGCCGTTCATTGTCGATATCGAGGTGGGCGCCCAGGATATCGATGGACTGGGGCATGCCAACAACGCGGTGTACGTGAGCTGGATGGAGCGTTGCGCCTGGCAGCATTCGCAGAGTCTGGGCCTGGATCTGGTGGAGTACCGTCGCCTGGACCGCGCCATGGCCGTGGTGCGCCATGAGATCGATTACCTGGCCAGTGCTTATGAAGGCGAGCGCCTGCGGATCGGTACCTGGATCGTGGAATCCGACCACAAGCTGAAGATGCTGCGGCGCTTCCAACTGATTCGTGCGGACGATGCCAGTACGTTGCTGCGGGCCCAGACCACCTTCGTGTGCATCGAACTCTCCAGCGGCAAACCCAAGCGTATGCCGGTGGAGTTCGTCGAGGGATACGGGCAGGCGTTGCACGCAGGCTGAAGATCCTTCCACGCATTCGCCCGCGACAGGCTGCGCCCGATCGGGGTTGGCGCAGTTGCGCCTTGCCGCGGCTTCCTTACACTACGCCCCCCTTTCTACGAGATTGCCCATGCAAATCGCCCTGGCGCCCATGGAGGGACTGGTCGACGATATCCTCCGCGACATGCTGACCCGTGTCGGTGGCATCGACTGGTGCGTGACCGAGTTCATCCGGGTCAG
Source organism: Pseudomonas sp. B392_1p (assembly GCF_052245235.1). Lineage (NCBI taxonomy): Bacteria > Pseudomonadati > Pseudomonadota > Gammaproteobacteria > Pseudomonadales > Pseudomonadaceae > Pseudomonas > Pseudomonas sp. B392_1p. Next base: position 155,360 of record NZ_JBQPXM010000006.1, on the reverse strand, counting down.
CGATCGGCTGTTGCCGGCCACGCATTTCCACAAGCTGGCTCCGGAGTTGAAGCAAGGCTCGCGCACGTCAGCGGGTACGCCGATGCGCCTGCAGTTACTCGGTTCCGATCCGGCCTGTTTGGCCGACAACGCAGCCTTTGCTTGTGAACTGGGTGCGCCAGTGATCGACTTGAACTTCGGCTGCCCGGCCAAGACAGTCAACAAGTCACGCGGCGGCGCGGTGCTGCTGGACGAGCCGGAGTTGCTGCACGCCATTCTGCGTGGAGTACGCCGCGCAGTACCCGCAGCGATTCCGGTGACGGCGAAAATGCGCCTGGGTTTCGACAGCCCCGACGGTGCGCTGGATTGCGCGCGAGCCCTGGCCGAAGGCGGCGCGGCGCAGATCGTGGTGCACGCACGGACCAAACGGGATGGCTACAAGCCGCCAGCCCACTGGGAGTGGGTGGCACGGGTGCAAGACGTCGTGGCGGTGCCGGTGTTCGCCAATGGCGATGTGTGGAGCCTGGAAGACTGGCGCCGTTGTCGGGAAATCAGCGGTGTTGACGACGTCATGCTGGGCCGCGGCCTGGTCTCGCGTCCGGATCTGGCCAGGCAGATCGCCGCCGCGCGGGCCGGCCAGCCAGTGGTGGAAATGAGCTGGCACGAACTGCAGCCGCTGCTGCACGATTTCTGGATTCGCGCACGTCATAAGCTGTCACCCCGCTATGCGCCGGGCCGGCTCAAGCAATGGCTGGCCATGCTCACGCGCAGCTACCCCGAGGCTGTGGAGATGTTTGCCGTACTGCGTCGTGAAAATGACTGCGCGCGCATCGATGCACTGTTCGGAATGCCTGCAGGCCAGGCGTAAGCGTTTGCCGGTCAACAAAACCGGTGCCATCTTGCCAGTCCTCATACCCCCGACCCATGCCAACGTTTGTGCGCATTTCATCGGCGCAACGTTGCGCTTCAAAATAGCCTGCTAAGGTGACATTCGCGTTACGAAGGAGTCGCCCCTGCTTGCATGGATGCAAATTGTGTTTTCTCTGTGCGCCTGGGTGTCGTGGCTGACGTTTGCGCGCGCCGCAAAGACCGTGGGTTTAACTGGGCTCGTCACCATTTCTAAAACTGCCCTCGTCCCGAGGTGCGGAAGAGACGGGCTTGTCTGGCAGGGAAAAAAGCAACATGGCTCACCTCAAAATCGGCCTGATCATTCTTTATTTGCTCTCCGCCTACGATTATTACCTGGAACGCTTGGAGGCGATGGGGTGGGGGCTGGGGAGCGTGCTTTACCTCAGTGTATTTGCAGTACTGTTCGCGGCCTTGCTGCTCGGTGCCTTCATCCGGCCGCGCATGCTGCGTTATACGTATACTCTGGCATTTTTTCTCGCTGCGGTATTCTTCGAAGCCCATCGACAAATCACCGCTGATTATCTGACCTACAGCGGCTTCGTTTCCCTGTTGCATTCCCAGGCCTTCATCGGCGATGCCTTGCAGCAGTTCAGTTCCAGCATCCTCCCCGCAGTGGGGAGTGGGCTGTTGCTGTTGCTGGGGATTGGCCTCAAGCCCACACCTGCCACGCGTGTTCCGCTCTGGTTGAGTGCCGGCGCGCCGATTGCCGGAGTGCTGCTGCTTTCGGCGATCCTGTTCATGCGGGGTGGTGAAGGCGCCCGCGGGCTGCCGATGATGTTCACGCCGCTGACCTACCTCAATCTGTACACCTATGAGGCGCTGCAGAACACGGTGGGGCCGCGTCAGCCAGTTACCCTGGCGCGGGGCGGCAAGGATATCGACTACAACATCGTGCTGATCATCGATGAAAGCGTGTCCGGACATTACCTCGACATCAACTCCGAGCACGGCGTGTACAGTGGGCTGAAACGTTCGCCCGAGGGCGTGGCCATCTACAACTATGGCTATGCGGCCGCCATTGCCAACTGTAGCGCCGACACCAATGTCACCCTGCGTTACGGCGGTACTCGCGATGACTACTTGCGCATCAATACCACCATGCCGTCGATCTGGCAGTACGCCCGCAACGCCGGTATGCGTACCGTCTACATCGATGCCCAGCGCACCGGTGGCCATCTGCAGAACCTGATGACCCGCGACGAGCAGCGTGAGATCGACCTGTTCATCCAGTTCGAGGATGTTGCCGTGCGTGACCGCGACATGGCAGTGGTCGACAAGCTGGTCGAGGTGCTGGATAACGCGATTCCGTCACTGGTGATCATCAACAAGGTCGGAGCGCATTTCCCGGTCCACGACAAATATCCCGACTCCTTCATGCGCTATCAGCCGGCGCTGCCTCGCGGACGCTATACCCATATCACCGATACCGGCGAGCGTGACGGGTTCGACGGCAGCGCCGCAGACTGGCAGCGCTACCGCAACGCCTACAAGAACACCTTGCTGTGGAATGTCGGCGAATTCTTTGCGCGGCTGTTCTCGCGGGCCGATCTGAGCAAGACGGTGGTGCTCTATACCTCCGATCACGGCCAGGATTTGCATGAACGCGGCAATCCCGGGCTGAACACCCATTGCGGCGGCGACCCCGTGGTGGAGGAGGGACTGGTTCCGCTGGTGGTGATGCAGGGTCGCGAATTGCAGACCCTGGATTGGGAAGCTGAACTGGCGGGCAACCGGAATCGCTCCAGCCACTACAACCTGTTTCCGACGCTGCTGCACCTGCTCGATTATGACTTGCCCGGCCTGCAGCAGCTGTATGGCAATCCCTTGAGCGTGCACACCGAAGACGACTTCACGTTCAATGCCCGTTTCAATGCGCGTCTGGGGGAAAAGCCGACCTGGAAACGCATCGACCTGGACGAGGTGGTCGTGCCTCAGGTGCACTAGGCGCAATACGCATTTGTTAACGCAGCGATGCCCATTGCTTGGTTTGAGCGGTGATGGGTATCGGCGTCCTGCCGCCGGTAAGGCTCGAAGATTGGGCGTCATCATCCCGGTCGCGAGCAGCTTGTTCCGACGCATCAACAACTGGGTTGTGGAGTGGACAGTCCACCGAGTGAGAGTTGGAGTACCTGGTTAATCTTGCAATGCGCGCAGCATTGCTTGGGTCTCTTCGGCGCCCATCAGGATAGCGGCCGCCAGCGGTGTGGCGCCGTTGGCGTCGCGGGCGTGCGGATCTGCGCCGTGCTCGATAAGGCAGCGGACAATGTCCACGCGATTGAACATGGCCGCGATCATCAGGGCGGTCTTGCCGTCAGGCGAGGCGCCCTCAACGTCCGCACCACCGGCCAGCAGCAGCTCGATCATGGGTAGATCACCCTTGAAGGCGGCGCCAGCCAAGGGCGTTTGCCCGCGGGCATTGGCCAGCTGCGGGTCGGCGTGGTGAGCCAGCAGCACGCGCACTGCATCCGCGTGGCCGTGATAGCTGGCCAGCATCAGCAGACTGTCGCCCTTGCTGTTGCGCAAGTTGGGAGGCAGGCCCTGGCTGAGCAGGTGTTCAAGACGTTCGGCATCGCCGTTGCGAGCACTGTCGAATACCTGCTCCGCGAAGGCCAGGGTCGCATCGTCCAGCGGTTTGGGTGTGTCTTGGTCGCTCATGAGTGTCAGCCTTCTGCTTGTTCGGCACGCAGCGTTTCATAGGCCGGGGCGGCGTAGATGCCCAGCTCCACGGCCAGGGCCATCACCCGCTCGAGATCGCAGGTGTAGACCAGTACGGCCTGCAGCTCATCATCCAGCGGTTCGCTGAAGTCCACCAGAACATAGCCGCCTTTTTCTGGATACAACGCGTTGAGCTGCACCTGAATGCGATTGAGCGCCTTCAGGGGTTCGGTTTTGGCCAGCTGCTTGGCTTTGAGTACGAAATTCACATCCGGGCCGAAGGAATTCAGGATTTGCTGAAACAGCTCTTCATAAGTGTCGGCCTGGAACAGCACGGTATCCGGTAAGCTGCCAACCACTACCCACTCGCCCAGCGGGATGGGAAAGCTGTCGTCATAGTTGATGTCAGGATTGTTGGCCAGAAACGCATCGGCATCGGCATAGGCCTGGGCGGCCTCATCGGCGATGCGCAGGATCTCCTGCTCGGCCAGGCAGCCCGAGCTGACAAGGCGAATCAATTCGGCAAGTGCGGTATGCATGGCAAATCTCTGGCTGATCAAGGGGTTGCACAGGATAAACCATAGGGCTCTGTTGCGGAGCCTGGCGACCGGCTCCTCGGACAGGTTGTGAAGCGCGTTGAGGTGTAATGCCATATTGATGGCCGTTGTCGCCTAAGTCGCCCGAAAAGGCGCATTTGAATGGGAAACCGAGCGGTAAAGCTGGAAATTTTCGGGCACAATATTCGCCATTACCTCCAAATCACAGCCAAGAGGAACGACAGTGCATAACGTCGTGATCAGCGGTACCGGCTTGTATACCCCAGCCCAGAGCATCTCCAATGATGAACTGGTGGCCTCTTTCAATGCCTACGTTCAACAGTTCAATGCCGACAACGCCGCAGCCATCGAGCGTGGCGAGGTTCAAGCGCTGAGTGAATCCAGTGCGGCTTTCATCGAGAAGGCCTCGGGCATCAAGAGTCGTTTCGTGATCGACAAGGCAGGCATTCTCGATCCGCAGCGCATGGCGCCGCGCATTCCCGAGCGCAGCAATGACGAGTGGAGCATCCTCTGCGAGATGTCCGTAGCCGCCGCTCGCGAGGCGCTCGAGCGCGCCGGCAGAACGGCTGCCGATATCGATGCGGTGATTGTCGCCTGCTCCAACCTGCAGCGCCCGTATCCGGCCATCGCGGTGGAAGTCCAGGCTGCACTGGGTATCCACGGCTTTGGCTTCGACATGAACGTGGCCTGCTCCTCGGCGACCTTTGGCATCCAGACGGCGGCCAACGCCGTGCAACTGGGCCAGGCGCGTGCGGTATTGCTGGTCAGTCCGGAAATCTGCACGGGCCATTTGAACTTCCGCGACCGCGACAGTCATTTCATTTTCGGTGACGCTGCAACGGCAGTGATTCTCGAGCGCGCCGATCTGGCCACTTCGCAGAACCAGTGGGGCATCGTCGGCACCAAACTGGTAACCCAGTTCTCCAACAACATCCGCAACAATTTCGGGTTCCTCAACCGCGCGGCGGAAGAGGGCATCGGCGCCCCTGACAAGCTGTTCGTCCAGGAAGGTCGCAAGGTGTTCAAGGAAGTCTGCCCGATGGTGGCTGAGCTGATCGGCCAGCATCTGCAGGAAGCCGGTATTGCCGTCGAAGACGTCCAGCGCTTCTGGCTGCACCAGGCCAACCTGAACATGAACCTGCTGATCACGCGGCGATTGCTCGGTCGCGACGCCCAGCCCAGCGAGGCGCCCGTAATTCTGGACACCTACGCCAATACCAGTTCCGCCGGTTCGGTGATTGCCTTCCACGCGCACCAGGATGATTTGCACAGCGGTGCGGTTGGCGTGCTTAGCTCGTTCGGTGCCGGTTACTCGATCGGCAGCGTGGTGCTGCGCAAGCGCTAATGCTTGATGGCGGCGGGGCGCAATGCCCTGTCGCCAGGCTTGTGCCGAGTATGGAGCGTACAAACGCTGCCGTCATCGCCTGAAGCGTGGCTGGAGCCAGTGCTTCGATTCTTCGTTTTTCCTTCTTTTTTCGATGTCCGTCACAAGTTGGACGGTTTCTTGCTATCAGAGCTGAACGCCATCGAGTGCGTCAAAAAAATGTTTCTGCGGTAGGAGAAGTGGGTGGATCGCACGCGGTTGGTGAACATGCGCAGCAGCCTGGTGGGGGCGGGTCGGGGCAACCTCGGGGTGCCGATCATGGTGTTGGTACTGCTGGGGATGATGACCCTGCCGGTGCCGCCGTTCCTGCTCGATGTGTTTTTTACCTTCAATATCGCGCTGTCGATCGTCGTACTGCTGGTCAGTGTGTACGCTCTGCGTCCGCTGGATTTCGCTGTATTTCCCACCATTCTGCTGGTCGCCACCTTGTTGCGCCTGGCATTGAATATTGCTTCCACGCGCGTGGTGCTGTTGCATGGCCAGGAAGGAGAGGGTGCGGCCGGCAAGGTCATCCAGGCCTTCGGTGAGGTGGTGGTTGGCGGCAACTATGTCGTCGGTGGTGTGGTGTTTGCGATTTTGCTGATCATCAACTTTGTGGTGATCACCAAGGGCGCCGGGCGCATTTCCGAAGTCAGCGCGCGTTTTACGCTGGACGCCATGCCCGGCAAGCAAATGGCCATTGATGCGGACCTGAACGCCGGGATCATCAATCAGGACGAAGCCAAGATGCGCCGTGCTGAAGTATCCCAGGAGGCCGATTTCTACGGCTCGATGGACGGTGCCAGCAAGTTCGTGCGCGGCGATGCCGTGGCCGGTTTGTTGATCATGTTTGTCACCCTGCTCGGCGGCATTGCCATTGGCTGTCTGCAGCACGACCTGTCGCTGAGCGAGGCGGGGCGCATCTATTCCCTGTTGACCATCGGTGACGGCCTGGTCGCACAAATTCCCTCGCTGTTGCTGTCCACTTCAGCGGCGATCATGGTCACTCGGGTGTCCAGCTCGGAAGACATGGGCCAGCAGGTCAGCCGGCAGATGTTCACCTCGCCCAAGGCGCTGGCCGTCGCGGCGATGATCCTGATTGCCATGGGCTCGGTGCCGGGCATGCCCCATGTGTCCTTTATCGGCCTGGGCCTGTTGGCCGCCGGTGGCGCGTGGCTGATCTGGAAAAAAGGCCAGAAGACCAAGGCTGCCGAGGCGTCTGGCGCCCCCGGTACGCCTGGGGCTGCCGACCAATTGCCGGCCTTGCCCGCGCCGGAAACCAAGGAGCTGGGCTGGGATGATGTGACCCCGGTGGACCTGGTGGGCCTGGAAGTCGGCTACCGGCTGATCCCGCTGGTGGATCGCAATCAGGGAGGGCCGCTGCTGGCGCGCATCAAGGGTGTGCGTAAAAAGCTTTCCCAGGACCTGGGTTTCCTTATGCCTTCGGTGCATATTCGCGACAACCTTGACCTGCTGCCCAACGGCTATCGCCTGACGCTGATGGGCGTCAGTGTGGCTGAGGCTGAGCTGTACCCGGATCGGGAAATGGCCATCAACCCAGGCCAGGTGTTCGGCACGCTCAACGGCATCGCTGGCACGGACCCGGCCTTCGGGCTGGAGGCGGTGTGGATCGACCCCGGGCTGCGCGAGCAGGCGCAAACCCTCGGTTACACCGTGGTGGATGCCAGTACGGTAGTGGCCACGCACCTGAACCAGGTGCTTTACAAGCACGCCCACGAATTGCTCGGCCATGAAGAAGTCCAGCAATTGCTGCAACTGCTGGCCAAGTCTTCGCCCAAGCTCGCCGAAGAGCTGGTGCCGGGCATGGTCTCGCTGTCCACCCTGCTCAAGGTGCTGCAAGCGTTGTTGCAGGAACAGGTGTCGGTACGTGATATCCGCAGCATCGCCGAGGCGATCGCCAGTGCGGTCGGCAAGAGTCAAGATCCTGGCGCGCTGGTCGCGGTGGTGCGCGTGGCGCTCGCGCGCGGAATTGTGCAAAGCATTGTGGGACTAGAGCCGGAGCTGCCGGTGATTACCCTGGACCCTCGGTTGGAACAGATCTTGCTAAATAGCGTCCAGAAAGCCGCCCAGGGAGGCGAAGAAGGATTCCTTCTCGAGCCGGGCATGGCCGAGAAACTGCAACGTTCCCTCGTCGAGACCGCGCAACGTCAAGAGACGCTTGGCAAGCCGGTGGTACTGCTGGTGGCCGGCCCGATTCGCGCGATGCTCTCGCGTTTTGCACGGCTGGCTGTACCCAGCATGTACGTGCTGTCTTACCAGGAAGTCCCGGACAACAAGCAAGTCACCATTGTTGCCACCGTGGGCCAGAATTAACTGAGGGTAAAAGAGCATGCAGGTCAAACGCTTCTTCGCCGCCGACATGCGACAAGCCATGAAACAGGTGCGCGATGAGCTGGGCGCCGATGCCGCGATTATTGGCAATCGGCGTATTTCCGGCGGCGTGGAATTGATGGCGGCGCTGAATTATCAGCTGCCGAGCGAGTTGGTGCGCGAGCCGAACCTGCAGCTGGAAGCCGAACTGCGCAAGACTCAGGAAATGATTGCCTCGGCCCAGGTCGAATTGGCCATTCGCAGCGAAGGGGAAAGTGCCCCGGAGAATCAGGTGTTTGCCGCCCCGTTGGTGGAAAAACCACACCCGCGCGCCGAGACTCAGGCGGAGGGGGCGCTCAATGCTGTACGTGACGAGCTGAGCGGCCTGCGCGAACTGATCGAGATGCAGCTGGGCACCATGGTCTGGGGCAATATTCAGGAAAAACAACCGCAGCGCGCCAGTCTGTGGCGGCGTTTGCAGCGTATCGGTTTGCCGGTGGAGATATCCCGCAACCTGCTGGAACAAATTGGTGATGAAGTCGACCAGCGCAAGGCCTGGCGCATGCTGCTGGCGCATCTGGCCCGCAGCGTCCAGGTGCCGGACACCGAACCGCTGGAAGCGCGTGGGGTGATCGCGCTGGTAGGGCCTGCCGGGATGGGCAAGACCACCACGCTGGCGAAGATGGCCGCGCGCTTCGTGCTTAAGTACGGCGCAAAGAATGTCGCCTTGGCCAGCATGGATGGCTACCGGATCGGTGCCCAGGAACAGCTCAAGACACTCGGTCGGATTCTCAACGTATCGGTCACCCAGATCGAACCCGGCGAGTCGCTGGTCGCGGCAATCGAGCCGCTGGCCAAAAAGCGTCTGGTACTGCTTGATACCGCGGGGCTGCCCGCCAGTGACCCGGCCCTGCGCATGCAGCTCGAGGCACTGGCCAGTCGCAGCCTGAAGTCGCGCAATTACCTGGTGCTGGGTGCCACCAGCCAGGAACAGGTACTCAAAGCGGCTTATAACACCTACCAACGCTGCGGCTTGGCCGGCTGCGTGATTACCAAGCTCGACGAGGCGCTGAGCCTTGGCGAGGTGCTTGGTGTGGTGGTTGGGCAAAACCTGCCGGTGGCCTATCTGGCAGACGGCCCACGTATTCCGGATGACCTGCACATACCGCGCAGCCACCAGTTGGTGAGCCGCGCGGTGCGCATGCAGATGACAGAAGATCCCAGTGAGGATCTCATGGCCGACATGTTTGCCGGCCTTTATAACAGTGATGCGACGCGTCGCGTTGGATAGACCTGGGGAAGCAAGTTGTGGCCCTACGAGCATGTCACGCCAAAGAGCGGTGCCCGGGGTTACGGGCAGTGAGCGCAGAATGGCGAGGTTAAGAGAACATGGGTAGCTTGCATCCTGTACAGGTGATCGCCGTAACGGGCGGCAAGGGTGGCGTGGGGAAGACCAATGTCTCGGTCAACCTGTCGCTGGCCCTGGCCGAACTCGGCCGCCGGGTGATGCTACTGGACGCCGACCTTGGTCTGGCCAACGTGGATGTCATGCTTGGCCTGGCCACCAAACGTAACCTCGCCGATGTGATTGCCGGCGACTGCGAGCTGCGTGATGTGGTGTTGCAGGGGCCGGGCGGCATTCGCATCGTGCCGGCCTCGTCCGGCACCGCGAGCATGGTGCGCCTGTCCACTCAGCAGCATGCTGGGCTGATTCAGGCGTTCAGTGATCTCGGTGACAACCTCGATGTCTTGATCATCGACACCGCGGCAGGGATTGGCGAGGGAGTGGTGAGTTTCGTGCACGCCGCCCAGGAGGTTCTGGTGGTAGTCACCGACGAGCCGACCTCGATCACCGATGCCTACGCCCTGATCAAATTGCTCAATCGTGATTACGCCATGAACCGCTTTCGCGTACTGGCGAACATGACCCGTACTGCGGAAGAAGGACGCAATCTGTTTGCCAAATTGACCAAGGTGACTGATCGCTTCCTGGATGTCGCCCTGCAGTATGTCGGCGCCATTCCCATGGATGAGACGGTGCGCAAGGCGATGCAAAAGCAGCGCGCCGTCTACGAAGCCTATCCGCGCTCCAAATGTGCGCAGGCGTTCAAGGCCATTGCGCAACAGGTCGATAGCTGGCCGTTGCCTGCCAACCCACGCGGGCATCTGGAGTTTTTTGTCGAGCGACTGGTGAAAAGACCTGGTGATACTTCCGTATGAATTCCCAAGGACTTCGCATGTACAGCCGGGCACAGCCCGAGGATTCGCAAAGCCAACTCATTGAGCGTCATGCACCGTTGGTCAAACGTATCGCCTATCACCTGCTCGCTCGCCTGCCGGCCAGTGTGCAGGTTGAGGACCTGATGCAGGCCGGCATGATCGGCTTGCTGGAAGCGTCGAAGAAATACGACTCGGGCAAGGGCGCGAGTTTCGAGACCTATGCCGGTATTCGCATCCGCGGCGCCATGCTGGATGAGGTACGCAAGGGCGACTGGGCACCGCGTTCAGTGCACCGCAACAGCCGCATGGTCAGCGACGCGATCCGGGTTATTGAAGCAAGAACCGGTCGCGACGCTAAAGATCACGAGGTTGCTGCCGAACTCCAGTTAAGCCTCGAAGATTATTACGGCATTCTCAACGATACCTTGGGAAGCCGACTGTTCAGTTTCGACGACCTGCTGCAGGAGAACGAAGGCAATGCGGTGGATGAAGATCCCAACCATTCCCATCCCAGCCCTGCACGCGAGCATGAGGATGAACGCTTTCAGAATGCTTTGGCCGAGGCGATCTCCAATCTGCCGGAGCGTGAGCGTCTGGTGCTGTCGCTGTATTACGACGAGGAACTGAATCTCAAGGAAATCGGCGAAGTGTTGGGGGTCAGCGAGTCCCGCGTCAGTCAGTTGCACAGCCAGTGCGCCGCGCGGTTGCGGGTGCGGCTGAGCGCCTGGCGGGCACGCTGATCAGGGGTACGCTGGTTTTCGGGATATAGGGGGCGCAGTCCGGAGACCGGCTGCGTTTTTACACTGTGTGGAGGTCGAATTTGGACAAGAACATGAAAATCCTCATCGTTGATGATTTTTCAACGATGAGACGCATCATCAAAAACCTGCTGCGTGACCTGGGCTTCACCAATACCGCCGAGGCCGATGATGGCCTGACGGCGTTACCCATGTTGCAAAGCGGCAATTTCGACTTCCTGGTAACGGACTGGAACATGCCCGGCATGAGCGGCATCGATCTGCTGCGCGTCGTGCGCGCCGACGAGCGCCTGAAGAACCTGCCGGTTTTGATGGTGACTGCGGAAGCCAAGCGCGACCAGATCATTGAAGCGGCGCAAGCAGGGGTTAACGGCTATGTCGTCAAGCCTTTCACTGCTCAGGGTCTCAAGGAAAAAATCGAAAAGATCTTCGAGCGAGTCAACGGCTGACAGGCCTCGGAGGAACAATGGAAAACCGCGATGTGAAGGGGGAGCTGGAAACCAGCTTGATGCACAACGCCCGCGAGTTGATGAACAGCCTGGAGAATCGGCAGTTCGGCGAGGCCGTGCAGATCATCCACGAGCTCAACAAGGTGCGTGATCGCGGTCTGTATCAGGAAGTGGGCAAGCTCACCCGCGAACTGCATACCGCCATTGTCAATTTTCATATCGATCCGCGTTTGACGGATGGCAACGAGGCGTCGCAAATCACCGACGCCACCGAGCGCCTGTCCTATGTGGTAGAGATGACCGAGCGGGCGGCCAACCGGACCATGGATCTGGTGGAGGAGTCCGTGCCGATGGTCAGTGCGCTGCATGACGAAGCGAGCGCATTGCGCCAGGAGTGGCAACGCTTCATGCAGCGTGAAATGGATGTACAGGGGTTTCGCCATCTGGCCCGTCGCGTTGAGCAGTTCTTTGCCCGGTGCGAGCAGGACAGCGAGCGTTTCAGTGCGCAGTTGAATGAAATCATGCTGGCGCAGGACTTCCAGGACCTGACCGGACAGGTCATCAAGCGCGTCACCTCGCTGGTAACCGAAGTGGAAAGCGATCTGATCAAGCTGATGCTGATGGCCAGTGATGTCGATCGTTTCACGGGTATTCAGCATGACCATGCCGAACTGCGTGCGGAGCTAGACCAACAAAAAAATTCTTCACAGGGTGAAGGTCCGCAACTTAATGCCGATAAACGTGATGATGTCGTGTCCGGTCAGGACGACGTCGACGATCTGCTTTCCAGTCTTGGGTTTTAGGGGGCACTGTTATGAGCTTCGACGCCGATGATGAAATCCTCCAGGATTTCCTGGTGGAGGCCGGCGAGATTCTCGAGCAACTGTCCGAACAGTTGGTGGAGTTGGAAAGCCGTCCGGATGACATGGATCTGCTCAATGCGATCTTCCGCGGTTTCCATACCGTCAAGGGCGGTGCAGGCTTTCTGCAGCTCAATGAGCTGGTGGAATGTTGCCATATTGCGGAAAACGTCTTTGACATGCTGCGCAAGGGTGGACGACGCGTCGATCCAGAGCTGATGGACGTGGTCTTACAGGCCCTCGACGCCATTAACGGCATGTTTACCGAGGTGCGAGAAGGGTCTGAACTGACACCGGCCACGCCCGAGCTGCTGGCCGCGCTGGCGCGTCTGGCCGACTCGAATGCCGCTCCCGTCGCTGCGCCTGTTGCGCCTGTTGCTCAGACTCCGGCCACGACATCCGAAGCTGCCAAGCCCGGCGCCGATGTGGACATTACTGACAGCGAGTTCGATCAATTACTCAGTGCCATCGCCGAGCCGGCGGCAGCGGTGACAGACGAAATCACTGACGACGAATTTGAAAGCCTGCTGGATGAGCTGCACGGCAAGGGTAAGTTCGTGCCTGATGCCATTGAAGCGCCGGTGCAGCCGGCCGCGAGTGAGGACATCACTGACGACGAATTTGAAAGCCTGCTGGATGAGCTGCACGGCAAGGGTAAGTTCGTGCCGGATGCCCTCGAAGCGCCGGTGCAGCCGTCCACGAGTGAAGATATCACTGACGGCGAATTTGAAAGCCTGCTGGACGAGCTGCATGGCAAAGGCAAGTTCGCGCCGGATGCCATTGAAGCGCCGGTGCAACCGACTGCCAGTGAAAACATTACTGATAATGAATTCGAAAGCCTGCTCGACGAGTTGCATGGCAAGGGTCAGTTCAAGCCCGAGCAGGTCGCCACGCCGGTAGAACGTGCTCCGGCGATCCCGTCTGCGCAGCCGCTGGCTGCCGCCAAGCCGAGCAAGCCTGCGAGTGCCCCGGCCAAGCCGGCGAGCGAGGCGGAAACCACCGTCCGTGTGGATACCGCGCGCCTGGACGAGATCATGAATATGGTCGGCGAACTGGTGCTGGTGCGTAACCGCCTGGTGCGCCTGGGTCTGAACAGCGGCGACGAGGAAATGGCCAAGGCCGTATCCAACCTCGATGTGGTCACGGCCGATCTGCAGACCTCGGTGATGAAGACACGCATGCAGCCGATCAAGAAGGTGTTCGGCCGCTTCCCGCGTCAGATCCGCGACATGTCCCGTCAGCTCAAGAAGGAAATCAATCTCGAGCTGATCGGTGAAGACACCGACCTGGACAAGAATCTGGTCGAGGCGCTGGCCGATCCGTTGGTGCACTTGGTGCGCAACGCAGTGGACCACGGCATCGAAATGCCTGAAGAGCGCGAAGCCGCCGGCAAGCCGCGTACCGGCAAGGTGGTGCTGTCCGCCGAGCAGGAAGGCGATCACATCCTGTTGCTGATCACCGATGACGGCAAGGGCATGGATGCCGAGGTTCTGCGTGCCAAGGCTGTGGAAAAGGGCATGCTGGACAAGGATGCCGCCGACCGCCTGAGCGACCTTGAATGCTACAACCTGATTTTTGCGCCGGGCTTTTCCACCAAGAAGGAAATTTCCGACGTGTCCGGCCGCGGTGTGGGCATGGATGTGGTAAAAACCCGCATCGCCCAGCTCAACGGCAGCGTCACGGTACATTCCACCAAGGGCGTGGGCTCCAAGGTGGTCATCAAGGTGCCGCTGACACTGGCGATCATGCCGACGCTGATGGTCATGCTGGGCAACCAGGCCTTCGCCTTCCCGCTGGTCAACGTCAATGAGATCTTCCACCTCGACTTGTCGGACACCAACGTGGTGGACGGCCAGGAAGTGGTGATTGTGCGCGACAAGGCCTTGCCGCTGTTCTATCTCAAGCGCTGGCTGGTGCCTGAGGTCGCCGACCAGGAGCAGAGCGAAGGGCATGTGGTGATTCTGTCGATCGGCAATCAGCGCATCGGCTTCGTCGTCGACCAGTTGGTGGGGCAGGAAGAAGTGGTCATCAAACCGCTGGGCAAGATGCTCCAAGGCACGCCCGGCATGGCTGGCGCGACCATAACCGGCGACGGGCGCATTGCCCTGATTCTCGATGTGCCGAGCATGCTCAAGCACTACGGACGTCGTATCTGATGCCAAACGCCGGTCCTCAGGGGCCGGCGCGTTTTAGGAGTAGTTATGGCTATCAATGTCCTGGTTGTGGACGATTCCGGCTTTTTTCGTCGTCGGCTCACCGAGATCCTCGGCTCCGATCCGCGGATCAAAGTGGTCGGCACGGCCAACAACGGGCAAGAGGCGATCGATAAAACGCTGGCATTGAAGCCGGATGTGATCACCATGGATTACGAGATGCCGTTGATGGACGGTATCACCGCTGTGCGCGCGATCATGCAGCGTTGCCCTACTCCGGTATTGATGTTCTCTTCGCTGACCCATGAAGGCGCCCGGGTAACCCTGGATGCGCTGGATGCTGGGGCGGTCGATTACCTGCCGAAGAATTTTGAAGACATCTCGCGCAATGTCGAGAAGGTCAAAACGCTGCTGTGCGAAAAGGTGCTGACGGTTGCCAACGGCGGCCGGCACATGCGCCGCAGCGCTGCGGCGCATGTGCGCGCCGAGCGTCTGCCGCTGCGCAGCGAAGCGCTGACACGAACCGTCGAAACGAGCGCTGTCGAGCGGCTTCCTGCGCCCAAGCGCAAGGCTTACAAGCTGGTGGCCATTGGTACCTCGACCGGTGGGCCGGTCGCGTTGCAACGTGTACTGACCCAGTTGCCGGCCAATTTTCCCACGCCCATCGTGTTGATCCAGCATATGCCGGCAGCGTTCACCGGCGCCTTTGCCGAGCGGCTCGACAAACTGTGCAAGATCCGCGTCAAGGAAGCCGAGGACGGCGATATCCTGCGCCCCGGCCTGGCGCTGCTGGCACCGGGTGGCAAGCAGATGATGATCGACACGCGTGGCGCGGTGAAGATTCTTCTCGGCGATGAGCGCCTCAATTACAAGCCCAGCGTAGACCTGACCTTCGGCTCGGCGGCCAAGTCCTTCCAGGACAAGGTGCTGGCCGTGGTGCTCACCGGCATGGGGGCGGATGGCCGCGAGGGCGCCCGCCTGCTCAAGCAGAGCGGCAGTCAGGTATGGGCCCAGGACGAGGCCAGCAGCGTGATCTATGGCATGCCCATGGCCGTGACGAAGGCCAACCTGGCCGATGCCATTTTCAGCCTTGACGATATCGGCCGACATTTGACCGAGGTGTGCCAGTAATGGATGTATTGAGTCTGATCGGGATCCTGCTGGCGTTTGTGGCGATCCTGGGTGGCAATATTCTCGAAGGCGGTACGATCGGCTCGCTGCTCAATGCGCCAGCGGCGCTGATTGTGGTGGGCGGGACTCTGGCGGCCAGCTTGCTGCAAACCCGGCTGCCGGTGCTCAAGCGCACCTTGCAGGTCAGTCACTGGATTCTCCTGCCGCCTCGGGTGGAGCTCACCGAAGGCATCGAGAAAGTCACCCGCTGGAGCCTGGTCGCCCGCAAGGAAGGCCTCTTGGGCCTTGAACCGATGACCGACGACGAGCCCGATCCCTTTGCGCGCAAGGCCATGCAGTTACTGGCCGATGGGGTCGAGCCGGCCAATATCCGCAATATTCTCGAAGCCGACATGTTCACCCAGGAAGAGCGCGACCTGCAGGCCGCCAAGTTCTACGAAGCGATGGGGGGTTATTCGCCCACCATTGGCATCATTGGGGCAGTCATGGGCCTGATCCAGGTGATGGGCAATCTGAGCGATCCTTCCCAGCTGGGCAGCGGTATTGCTGTGGCGTTCGTGGCGACCATCTATGGCGTGGCGTTTGCCAACCTGTTGCTGCTGCCGATCGCGAACAAGCTCAAGGCAGTGGTCCGCGTGCAGTCGCGTTATCGGGAAATGCTCATCGAGGGCATTCTGTCGATTGCCGAGGGTGAGAACCCGCGCTCCATCGAATTGAAGCTCAAAGGGTTTTTGGACTAGCCATGTCGCTTCGACGTCGCAATCGCGGGCTCAACGACGAGCCCTCCGGCAATGATCGCTGGCTGGTGTCCTATGCCGATTTCATTACCTTGATGTTCGCCTTTTTCGTGGTGATGTACGCCAGTTCGACGGTCAACGAAAACAAGTACAAGGTGCTCTCCGATAGCCTGGTCGGCGTGTTCAAGCAGCAGGAGCGCGCCACCAAACCCATCCCGATCGGGGATGAGCGCCCACGCACCCGCACTCAAGAAGAGCTATTGCGCGATGACGGCGGTCCGATGCCGGACGAGGAAAACGACCCGCTGGCGCAGATCACGCGCAGCGTCGAGCAGGCCTTTGCCGGGCTGATCGAAGCCGGACAACTGATCGTGCGCGGCACCGAGTCCTGGGTGGAAATCGAGCTTAAATCCAGCCTGCTGTTCCCCAGCGGCGATGCCCTGCCACAAGACGCAGCGTTCGACATCATCGAGAAGGTCGCCAAAATCCTGGCGCCGTTCGACAACCCCATCCAGGTGGAGGGGTTTACCGACAACCTGCCTATCAGCACGCCGTTGTACCCGACCAACTGGGAATTGTCCGCAGCGCGCGCGGCGAGCATCGTGCGCATGTTGCACATGGATGGGGTTGCAGCGCAGCGCATGGCCGCCGTCGGTTACGGCGAACATCAACCGGTTGCCGACAACAGCACCGCCAGTGGACGGGCGCAGAACCGCCGCGTTGTGCTGGTCATCTCGCGCTTCCTCGATACGCGGCGCAGTGCGGATGCGCAAGGGAATCAGCGTCAGGCAGTGAATGGCATGCAACCTGCAAAATCACCGATCGGTCAGGGAACAGCGGACAGTGCTGTCAATTCCCCGGCTGTCGCCATGCAGGCCGGCAGTGGCTCGCGCTGAACGCAGCGGGTTTTAGAGGGCGGTGAATGAAAGTCTGGGCAGTAGCCAATCAGAAAGGAGGGGTCGGCAAGACCACCTCAAGCCTCGCCCTGGCGGGGTTGCTGGCCGATGCCGGCCAGCGCGTGTTGGTCGTGGATCTCGATCCCCACGGTTCAATGACCAGTTATTTTGGTTATGACCCCGACAAGCTCGAGCGCAGCGGCTTCGATCTGTTTTTGCACAGTGGCCAGGTGCCCCAGGGGCTAGCGCGCGAATTGCTTGTGCGCACCAGCCATGGGCGGATCATGCTGTTGCCCGCCAGCACTGCGCTGGCCACGCTGGAGCGGCAATCGCCTGCCAAGAGTGGTCTGGGGCTGGTTATGTCCAAGGCATTGGCGCAACTGTGGAACGATTTTGATCATGTGCTGATCGACAGCCCGCCGTTGCTTGGCGTGTTGATGGTCAACGCCCTGGCCGCCAGCCAGCAACTGATCGTGCCGGTGCAGACCGAGTTTCTGGCCGTCAAAGGGCTGGAGCGCATGGTCAACACCCTGACCATGATCAACCGCTCGCGCCGCCAGGCCCTGCCTTACATGATCGTGCCGACCTTGTTCGACCGTCGCTCGCACGCCTCGCTATCCACCTTGAAACTGCTGCGTGGACGCTATCCCGAGCACATCTGGCCCGCCTACATACCGGTCGATACGCGCCTGCATGAGGCCAGCCGCGCGGGGCTCGTGCCCTCTCAGTTCGACCCCGGGAGCCGCGGCGTGATTGCCTATCGGTCGCTGCTGAAAACCTTGCTGGGCCGGCAAGCGGGGGCGCAGCCGACATGATGCGCCGACTCTCAAGCAATGCACCGGTGCGGTCGATAGCGGGTAAAGGAGGGTTTAGCGAATGCAAGAGATAAGCACGCGCGTGGTTACGCTGTCGGCCCCCCAGCAGGCCCTGCAATCCTATCTGGATGAACTGTTGCAGGATGCCGCACTGGAGCTGGAACAGAGCCAGGCCAGCGAGGATGAGTTCCAGGCTGCAGTGCGCGAAGAGCTGCAGCGGGACCGTCAGGCGCCGCAGCGTACGCCCTCCGTCGCGGCGAAGGTGGTAGCGCCGGTTGAGATGCCCGTGGCCGTCCCGGTAGCGCCTGTAGCCAGCGTTGCACCCATTGCCCCACCGGCTGAACGGTCGGCGCCCGTCGCGCCGCCTGTCGCCAAGGCAGCGCCCGTTGCTCCGCCGCCCAAGACGCCGCTACAGCCCCCCGTCGCTACCCCGGCCGCGACCATTGCGGCCCCTGTTGCCGCACCACCGTCGCCACCGCTCATTCGGGCCGCACGGCCGAGTTGGGGTGAGGAGCCGTTTGAGTGCCTACTGTTCGATGTGGCCGGCCTGACACTGGCTGTGCCGCTGGTGTGCCTGGGCACAGTGCATTCGCTGCAGGGCCAGGAGCTGACGCCGATCTTCGGCCAGCCGGACTGGTTTCTCGGCGTGCTGAGCACTCACTCCGGCAACCTCAAAGTGCTCGATACGGCGCGTTGGGTGATGCCCGAGCGTTACCGCGATGAATTTCGCGACCACTTGAAGTTCGTGATCACCATTCAGGGCTACGACTGGGGGCTGGCGGTGCATCAGGTTGACCGCTCGATTCACCTGCACCCCGATCAGGTTAAATGGCGCACGCAGCGGACCCAGCGGCCGTGGCTGGCGGGCACCGTGATTGAGCACATGTGCGCGCTGCTGGATGTCGCCGCACTGGCCGATCTGATCCGCAGCGGTGCCCATACGCGAAAGAGTTGATTGATATTTCAAGGCCCCACGGGCCTGGACACGCATTCGGCCTACTGGCCGCGCGCATCGCCATAAACGGTTCTTGACGAGGTTTGAACAATGAAAAACATGACAGCGCAAGGCTCTGACGATCCCATTCTGCAGTGGGTGACCTTTCGCCTGGATAACGAATCCTATGGCATCAATGTCATGCAGGTGCAGGAAGTGCTGCGCTACAGCGAGATCGCGCCCGTGCCGGGAGCACCCAGCTATGTGCTGGGGATCATCAACCTGCGCGGCAATGTGGTGACGGTCATCGACACCCGCCAGCGCTTCGGCCTGGACTCGGCGGACATCACTGACAACAGCCGTATCGTGATCATCGAGGCGGACAAGCAGGTCGTTGGCATACTGGTCGACAGCGTTGCTGAAGTGGTTTACTTGCGCCAGTCGGAAATCGAAACCGCCCCCAACGTCGGTAACGAAGAATCGGCCAAGTTCATCCAGGGCGTGTGCAACAAGAACGGCGAGTTGCTGATTCTGGTTGAACTGGAGAAGATGATGAGTGAAGACGAATGGCTGGAGCTTGAGAACTTCTAAATGATCTTGAACCTCGTCGCGATCGCACTGGCCGTGATCTCGCTGACTGCCCTGGGCACAGTGATCTGGCTAGCCGCCCACCTGCGTCGCTTGAATGCAGGTGTCGAACATCAGTTCCGCCAGCATGCCGAGCGTCATAGCAAGCGTGACAAGCGCATGCAGGAATTGAGCAAGCAGCTCGAAACCTATATTGGCGTCTGCGTGAAGATGGGCGACGAGTTGCAGGAGCTGCGCCAATTGGTGACGCCTCTGCCGGAACGCCTGGGTAAGCTCGAGCAGAGTGATCCGACCATGGTCTCCTTCATCCAGGCGTCGCGCCTGGTGGGGCTCGGCGCGAGCATCGAAGACCTGACCCAGTCCTGCGGCCTGACCAAGGGCGAGGCCGAACTGGTCAGCAAGCTGCACCAGGCGCGCCGCCCGGAATAAAAACCGGCACGCGCAAGCGTTGGGCCCGGACAACGGGCCTGACCTTCCTCTTTCCTTGTCGGGCGTCGCCCCGTAATGGACTCCCTCCTTCATGAGCAAACGCTTACAACTGATCCTCATCATCGCCGCCTTCGTGCTGGTTGGTGGTTACTTCTCGGCCCACAGCTACGTTGAGCAGGAAATCCAGGGCGCCTTGACGCGCTGGCTGGAGGAGAACGAGCTGGAAGAGCGCATGAGCTGGGAGTCGTCTTCGGTTTCCCTGCTCGACCAGTCTCTGACGCTGACGGGGGTTACCCTGACGCTGGACGGCGCGGACCCGCTGAGCGCCCGCGAAGTGGTGATTTCCGACTATCTGGAAAACGCTGAGCGGCTACGCAGTCGCGTGCGCATCAGCGGTTTGATCCAGCAGGGAGCGGAGCTCGAAGAGATCAACCAGATGCTGCGCGACCAGGCGGCGCTATTGAACCTCAGCGCAGCGCAGACGCTGCAGATCGCGCCCGTTGATCTGCTGGTGGTCAGCGATCAGAACGATGTCACCGGCGAGGCCTTGTCGGAGTTCAGCCTGACCATGCCGGGTGTCATCAGCGCCGACGTGCACCTGAGCATGACGGACCTGTATGACCTGCGCGCGCAGAGCAAACGCCTCAATGCACAGCTGATGGCCAAGACCACGCCGGAGGAGTTGTCCGCTGAGGATATTCAGCAGGTGCTCGATGTGTTGCTCAAGGGCAGTCTCGACGCGTTCAGCCTGCGGCTCGAGGATCAAGGTCTGCTGCCCTTTGCGCTGACGGCCTGGCGTGGCAACAACGGCTTCAGCGAGGAGCAGTTCACTCAATGGATCGAAAATAGCCGTTCAGGCTGCCAGTTCGTTCTCTATTCTCTGCCCGAGACGCTGGCGCCGACCTGCGATCTGGTCGAGCCGCTGTTGCGCGGCCAGTTGCGTGAACTGACCCTGGCTGCCAGTCCGCAGCAGCCGGTGAAACTGGCCGAGCTGTTCGAAGTGACCAGCAACCCCGCGCTGGTGACGGTGTTTGATCAGCTCAACCTGAGCATCAGCGGCCAGTAGGCTTTCGAAAGCAGGGCGGCCGTTTCCCCCTGACGCTGTTCGATGTGCGTTCCGCAGGGTGGGGGGTTGGTTTATGTCCACCCTAACCACCGCTCGGTGGACCGCCACCCGGTGGGCCGCCACGTGGATCGCTAACGCCTGATCCACCCTGTCCCGACAGGTCCCTAGTCCGGGACGAATCCCGCAGGGCGCTTGCCCTTCAAATACCAGGCGAAGGCAATGATCTCGGCGATGCAGCGGTACAGCGCCTCGGGAATCTCATCGCCCGGCTCCAGGCGCGCCAGCAGGCGCAACAAATCGGCGTTTTCGTAAATGGGCACCTGATGCTCACGGGCCAGGGCGACAATCGCCTCGGCCAGGGCATCCTCGCCCTTGGCGGTCAGAGTGGGGGTGTGCTGGCCGTCGTAGCGCAGGGCGATGGCGTGGCAAGGGGTGTGGTCAGTCATGCGTTGTCGTCAATCCAGCGGTGTTCAACAGGGGTCGCGGACGGCTGCGGCGGTACGCCCTGCCGGCAGTTCAGCTCGCCCACCGTTAGGCCAGCGGCCTGCAGCCGCTCGCGCAGTTGCCCGAGTTCCTGTGCAATGAGGGTTGCGGTCTGTGCGTGCGCGGCCCACAGTTGGCCGGATAACTGGCCCCGGCTTAACTGCGCCTGAACCTGCAATGGGCCCAAGGGCGCGAGGTCGAAGGCCAGGTCGATCTTCCACAGGCTTTCGCGATCCGACTCGCTTGGGCGAGCATCGGGCTGCTCGCGCTGGATTTTCAGCTGCAAAGGCGTGGGCTGATCGCGCAGCGGCAGCTCCATCTGCCAGGTGGTGGTCAGGGAGTTGTCGGGTCCGCCCTGGGTCTGCGCCAGGCTGGACAACTGATGGGTCTGGACCCGGGAAATGGCCGCGGCGGCGAGCTTCAACAGGCTTTGCACATCACCTTCGCTTTCCAGTTCGGCGGCCAGGCGGCTCGGTAGGGGGAAACTCAGCCCCGGCGCGCGCCCATTTTGCTGGCCCAGCACACCGAGCAGGCTACGGGCGACGCTCGGCAGGCTGCTGGCCAGGGCTGCGCTGGCGGGCGTGGTGGCCAGTGCCAGGCTATTAAGCCCGGGCGCAAGCTGGGCAACCAAGCGCAGAAGGTTAGCTTTAAGGTCGTGGGTCAGGGTGCCCGCCTGGCTGCTCAACAGTCGTTGCTCAAGCCCCAGGCCGCTGTCTTTCAGCGCCTGGGCCAATCGTTGCGCATCACCCAGTTGGCCGAGGGTTGGGAGACTGTTTTGCAACTGCTCGATGCTTTGGCGCAATGCGGGTGGCAGGCTGGGTGGCTCCAGGCGGGCGAGGGCATTGAACACGGCTTGCAGCGAGCCTTGACGAGCATGCTGGGAGGCCAGTTGTTGCAGCGCGTCGAGCTGCTCCAGGCGTGCGCCCAACGGTAGAAACTGCAACGTCTGGCCATTGCGCACCTGGGCGCTGAACAGGCTGCCGACCGGCAAGGGGTGAGCACTTTCCAGCACTAACTGGCGTCCGGCCAGAGGCGGGCTGAGCACCTGCACAATGATCTGTTGCAGGTTCGTCACGCTGTTCCGCGTGTTGCTCAGCACCCGGGCCTGCAGCAGGCTGCCCGCTGGCAACTGGCTTAAATCCAGGCGCTGCAGGGGACGCTCCGTGGTCGTGATCAGGCTGGCCAGCAGCCGATTGCCCGTCTGTGCGGTGAGCTGCAGCTGGCTGCCTACCCCTGGGGCAGGGCTGTCGCCGGCGCGTACCTGGAGCTGGGCGGTGCGTCCATCCGGCAGGGTCAGGCGCAGCGTCAACTGCTGGCCTGTCGATAAATCTCGCTGGGCGGTGACTTCGGCCTGCGCACGCTGCCCGGGCGCGAGCAAGGCTTCGAGCGGTTGCAGCGCGGTCAGGCGCACTTGCAAGGTCGTAACCGACGCCGAACTGCTCAAGGACGCCGTGCTGGGTGGGGAAAAATTGATTTCGCTCATGAAATGGTTATACGCCCTTACAACCTGCCCCAATTGCCCGCATTGAGTGAGAGGAGTCACATGTATAATGCCGCCCCAATCGGATCGGCGCTCCCTTCTTCTCAGGTAACGGCCGTCTCCAGACTGACTTGAGGCACGTGGTCGGCAGATACCGCGGCGTGTCGCTGTTTTGTCGCATTTATTTGGATAGGCATGGCGTGAGCAGTCCCTTTCTCGAAACCGTAGCGCTGACTTGTGAGCGCGACTGGCGCGTGTTGTTCGAAGGCCTGGAGCTGCGGCTGTTGCCGGGTGACATGCTGCAGGTCGTGGGCCCCAATGGCAGCGGCAAAACCAGTTTGCTGCGCCTGCTCTGCGGGCTGATGCAACCCACCGCTGGCGAAGTACGCTTGCAGGGCGAGCCGCTGGCCGCCAGGCGCGGCGAGCTGGCGCGCAATCTGCTGTGGATCGGTCACGCCGCCGGGATCAAGGGCTTGCTCACTCCGGAAGAGAACCTGGCCTGGCTGTGCGCCTTGCATCAGCCGGCCGATCATGAGGCGATTCGCCAGGCACTGACAGCGGTCGGCCTGCGTGGTTTCGAAGATGTTCCCTGCCATACACTGTCCGCGGGACAGCAGCGTCGTGTAGCGCTGGCCAGACTCTATCTGCAGGCTCCACCCTTGTGGATTCTCGATGAGCCGTTTACTGCGCTGGACAAGCAAGGCGTAGCGCAACTGGAGAGCCATCTGGCCCAGCATTGTCTGCAGGGCGGCATGGTAGTGTTGACCACTCATCACTCGCTGGACGAAAAACCTGCCGGCTATCGGGAACTTGATTTAGGGCAGCGCGCGGCATGAGTAACGTCTTTACCCTGTTGCTCGCGCGCGAGGCGCGCTTGTTGTTTCGCCGCCCCGCTGAGTTGGCCAATCCACTGGTCTTCTTCGCCATCGTGATCGCCATGTTCCCCCTGGCGGTGGGGCCCGAGAGCCAGTTGCTGCAAACGCTTTCACCGGGACTGGTGTGGGTGGCGGCGCTCTTGGCCGTGCTGCTCTCACTGGATGGGCTGTTTCGCAGCGACTTCGAAGACGGTTCGCTGGAACAGTGGGTCGTTTCGCCGCACCCTCTGGCTCTTCTGGTGCTTGCCAAGGTACTGGCACACTGGCTGTTCACCGGGTTGGCCCTGGTGCTGCTTTCGCCCTTGCTGGCGTTGATGCTGGGTTTGCCGTCGCGCTGCCTGCCGGTACTGCTGGCCACGCTGCTGCTCGGTACGCCGATCCTCAGCCTGCTGGGCGCGGTGGGCGCGGCGTTGACCGTAGGCCTCAAGCGCGGCGGGTTGCTGCTGGCGCTGCTGATTTTGCCGCTGTACATCCCGGTGCTGATTCTTGGCAGCGGAGCGTTACAAGCGGACCTGCAAGGATTGCCCACAGCCGGCCACCTGTTGTGGCTGGCCAGTCTGACCGCTCTGGCGGTCACCCTGACCCCTTTCGCCGTTGCTGCCGGTTTGCGGATCAGCGTAGGCGAATAGGATTTAAATGGCGCATCGGGCGCCACTTGATATGACGAAAGGGCCGGGCGGCGATCCGGTGCCGCGACCTAAGAGTGTTGCAATGAACTGGACATGGTTTCACAAGCTGGGTTCGCCCAAATGGTTCTACGAAATCAGTGGCCGCTGGCTGCCCTGGCTGGGCGCGGCGGCTGTGCTATTGCTGGTCGTCGGCACCGTCTGGGGCCTGGCGTTTGCACCGCAGGACTACCAGCAGGGCAACAGCTTCCGGATCATCTACATCCATGTGCCCGCGGCCATTCTCGCCCAGTCGATCTACCTGATGCTGGCGGTGGCTGGCGTCGTCGGATTGGTGTGGAAGATGAAGCTGGCTGACGTGGCCTTGCAGCAGGCCGCGCCGCTGGGCGCCTGGATGACTGTGATCGCCCTGGTGACCGGCGCCGTGTGGGGCAAGCCGACCTGGGGCGCCTGGTGGGTATGGGACGCGCGCCTGACCTCGATGCTGATCCTGCTGTTCCTGTATTTCGGCGTTATCGCTCTGGGTAACGCGATCACCAACCGCGACAGCGCCGCCAAGGCCTGCGCCGTGCTGGCCATCGTCGGCGTGGTCAATATCCCGATCATCAAGTATTCGGTGGACTGGTGGAACACGCTGCACCAGCCGGCCACCTTCAAGCTCACCGAGAAGCCGGCGATGCCGATGGAAATGTGGCTGCCGTTGCTGGTCATGGTCATCGGCTTTTACTGTTTCCTCGCCACGGTGGTGTTGATGCGCATGCGCCTTGAAGTGCTCAAACGTGAATCGCGCAGCAGCTGGGTAAAAGCCGAGCTGCGCGCCCAACTGGAGGGACGTCGGTGAATTTCGCCTCCTTCTCCGAATTTGTCGCCATGGGCAACCATGGTCTGTACGTGTGGACGTGCTACGGCATCAGCCTGGCCGTCATCCTGTTCAACGTCGCCCAGCCGTTGCTGGCGCGCCGGCGTTATCTGCAAGAAGAGGCGCGTCGTCTGCGCCGGGAGGAAATGAAGTGAATCCTGTGCGCAAGAAGCGTCTGATCATCGTGCTGGCCATCATCGTCGGGGTTGGCGCTGCGGTCGGCCTGGCCTTGTCGGCGTTGCAGCAGAACATCAACCTGTTCTATACCCCCACACAAATCGCCAATGGCGAGGTGCCGGAAGGTGTGCGTATTCGCGCCGGCGGCATGGTCAAGGAAGGCTCGTTGAAGCGCTCCGAAGACTCGTTGCTGGTCGAGTTCGTAGCCGGCGACGGTGCTGCTGAAGTGACCATGCGCTACCAGGGCATCCTCCCCGACCTGTTCCGCGAAGGGCAGGGCATCGTCGCCCTAGGCCGCCTGAATGCCGACGGCGTGCTGGTCGCCGACGAGGTGTTGGCCAAGCACGACGAGAACTACATGCCGCCGGAAGTGACCCAGGCCCTGGAAAGCGCCAAGCTGCAGAATAATGCGGAGGCGACCCAATGATTCCCGAGCTTGGCCATCTGGCCCTGATTCTGGCCTTTTGCCTGGCCATCGTGCAGTCCACGCTGCCGCTGATCGGCGCGTGGCGCGGTGATCGCCTGTGGATGGGCTTGGCGCAGCCAGCGGCGTGGGGGCAATTCTTCTTCCTCGCGGTGTCCCTGGCCTGCCTGACCTATGCGTTTCTGGTTGACGACTTCTCGGTCGCCTATGTCGCCCATAACTCCAACAGCGCCTTGCCCTGGTTCTTCAAGTTCAGTGCCGTGTGGGGCGCCCATGAAGGCTCGCTGCTGCTGTGGGCCTTCATTCTCGGTGGCTGGACCTTTGCAGTGGCGGTGTTCTCCCGTCATCTGCCGGAAGAAATGCTGGCCCGCGTGCTGGCGGTGATGGGCATCATCAGCATCGGCTTCCTGCTGTTCCTGATCATGACCTCCAACCCCTTCGAGCGCCTGCTGCCGCAAGCGCCAATGGACGGTCGCGACCTCAACCCGTTGCTGCAAGACTTCGGCCTGATCGTCCACCCGCCGATGCTCTACATGGGCTACGTCGGTTTCTCGGTAGCCTTCGCCTTCGCCATTGCCGCATTGCTGGGCGGTCGTTTGGACGCTGCCTGGGCACGCTGGTCGCGCCCTTGGACGCTGGTTGCCTGGGCGAGCCTGGGCATTGGCATCGTGCTCGGCTCCTGGTGGGCCTACTACGAACTGGGCTGGGGCGGCTGGTGGTTCTGGGATCCGGTGGAAAACGCCTCTTTCATGCCTTGGCTGGTGGGTACCGCGCTGATTCACTCGCTGGCGGTCACCGAAAAGCGTGGCGTGTTCAAGAGCTGGACCGTGCTGCTGGCAATTGCCGCGTTCTCGCTGAGCCTGCTGGGTACCTTCCTGGTGCGTTCCGGTGTGCTCACCTCGGTACACGCCTTCGCGGCCGATCCGGAGCGGGGCGCGTTCATCCTGGTGTTCCTGCTTATCGTGGTGGGTGCCTCGCTGGCGCTGTTCGCGGTGCGTGCACCGGTGGTCAAAAGCCAGGTCGGCTTTGCTCTGTGGTCCCGCGAGACCTTATTGCTGGTCAATAATCTGGTGCTGGTGGTAGCCACGGCGATGATTTTGCTCGGCACCCTGTATCCGCTGCTGCTCGATGCGTTGACCGGCGCCAAGCTGTCGGTTGGCCCGCCGTACTTCAATGCGATGTTCCTGCCGCTGATGGCGATCCTGATGTTGGCCATGGCTGTGGGTGTGCTAGTGCGCTGGAAGGACACGCCGGTGAAATGGCTGTTGAACATGCTCACGCCCGTGCTGATCGGCAGTGCGGTGCTTGGTGGTCTGGCGTCCGTGCTGCTGGGCGATTTCCACTGGGCGGTGCTGGCCGTGTGCTTGCTGGCAGCCTGGGTGGTGCTGGCCAGCGTACGCGATCTACTCGACAAGACCCGTCACAAGGGGCTGTTTAAGGGCATGCGCAGCCTGAGCCGCAGCTACTGGGGCATGCATTTGGCCCACTTGGGGATTGCCGTGTGTGCCATTGGCGTGGTGCTGTCTTCCCTGCAGAGCGCCGAGCGCGACCTGCGCATGGCGCCGGGCGAGTCCCTCGAACTGGCCGGCTACCGCTTCGTCTTTGAAGGTGCGGTACACCACGAAGGTCCCAACTACACCTCCGACAAGGCCACGCTGCGCGTGTTCGAGAACGACAAGCAGATCGCCGTGCTGCACCCCGAGAAGCGTCTGTATACCGTGCAGATGATGCCGATGACCGAAGCCGGTATCGATCCCGGGTTGTTCCGCGATCTCTATGTCGCCCTCGGTGAGCCGCTGGAAGATGGCGCCTGGGCCGTGCGCTTGCACGTCAAACCTTATGTGCGCTGGATCTGGCTGGGCGGGTTGATGATGGCTTTTGGTGGCGTGCTGGCCACGCTGGACCGTCGCTACCGCGTCAAGGTCAAGAGTCGCGTACGTGAAACCTTGGGCCTGACAGGAGTACCGGCATGAAGCGTGGATTTCTGCTGATTCCGTTAGCGATCTTTCTGATTGTCGCGGCCTTCCTGGCCAAGGGGTTGTTTCTCAATCCCCAGGAGCTGCCTTCAGCACTGATCGGCAAGCCGTTCCCCGCCTTTGAGTTGCCGAGTGTGCACGAGGGCAAGCCAGTAACCCGTGAAGCGCTGCTCGGCAAGCCGGCGTTGGTCAACGTATGGGCGACCTGGTGCCCGACCTGTCGAGCCGAGCATGAAACGCTCAATGCGTTGACCAGTCAGGGAGTGGTAATCCATGGCGTCAATTACAAGGACGACAACGCTGCGGCGCGCAAGTGGCTGACGGATCTGCTAGATCCCTACCAGATCAACATTGAAGATAAAGTCGGCAGCCTGGGTCTGGACCTGGGTGTCTATGGCGCGCCGGAAACCTTCCTTATCGACAAGCACGGCATCATCCGCCACAAGTATGTCGGTGCCATTGATGAGCGCGTCTGGCGCCAGCAGCTGGCACCGCTCTACCAGGAGTTGCTCGACGAATGAAACGTTTGCTTGCCGCTGTGTTGTGCAGCCTGGCGCTGGCCGGTATGGCCTGGGCCGCCATCGACACCTACGAGTTCGCCAGCGAGGCTGAGCGTCAGCGGTTTCGCACGCTGACCTTCGAGTTGCGCTGCCCCAAGTGTCAGAACCAGAACATCGCCGATTCCGACGCGCCGATCGCCATGGATCTGCGCCGGGAAATCTACCGGATGATGGGCGAGGGCCAGAGCGACAAGCAGATCGTCGACTACCTCGTGGCTCGCTACGGCGATTTCGTGCTGTACAACCCACCCGTTGAAGCCCGCACCCTGTTGCTCTGGTACGGCCCCTGGGCCTTGCTGGGCGGTGGCCTGTTGGTATTGCTGATAATTGTGGTGCGCAAACGCAAGGTGGAAAGCGCACCGCAAAAAGCCCTGCTGTCCGCTGAAGAGCAGCAGCGTCTCTCTCAATTGCTGGATAAGAAGGACTCATGATCGATTTCTGGCTTGCCGCCGTCCTGTTGTTGTTGGTGGCCTTGGCGTTTCTCCTGATTCCGGTGCTGCGGGGCCGTCATGCCCAGCGCGAGGAAGACCGTACCGCCCTTAACGTGGCGCTCTACGAAGAGCGTCAGGCCGAGCTGAAGACCCAGCATGCCGCCGGCACCCTTAACAGCGAGCAATTCGCCGCAGGCAAAGCCGAAGCGGCCCGTGAGCTGCTGGCCGATACCGAAAACGTAGACGTACAGCGCAGCGCGCACCTGGGCCGCACCGCGCCGTTGCTGGCAGCGGTACTGGTGCCGGTGTTGGGCCTGGGCCTGTATATGTACTGGGGCGCCAGCGACAAGCTGGAGCTGTCCCGCCAGTTCGACCAGGCGCCGGCCTCGATGAGCGAAATGGTTGCCCGTCTGGAGCAGGCGGTCAAAGCCCAGCCAGAAGCGGCGGAAGGTTGGTACTACCTGGCGCGTGCCTATATGGTCGAAGAGCGTCCGGCCGATGCGGCCAAGGCGTTCGAACGTACTGTGACGCTCGCAGGCCGTGATCCCGCATTGCTTGGCCAGTGGGCCCAGGCGCTGTACTTCGCCGGTGGCCAGCAGTGGACCGAGCAGATCCAGTCGCTGACGCGCGAAGCGCTGCACATCGATCCTGAAGAAACGACGACCTTGGGCTTGCTGGGCATCTCTGCCTTCGAGGCCGGGCGTTTTGCCGAAGCGGTCGAGCACTGGGAAAGACTGGTTGCTACCTTGCCGGCCGATGACCCGTCTCGCGCGGCGATTCAAAGTGGTATCGAGCGTGCCCGCGCCCAGGCGGGTGATCAGCCGCAGGGCGCCCAGGCGGCCCCGGCGACTATTCAGCTCAAGATGCGGGTAGAGCTGGGCGCGCAGGTGCGCGATCAGGTGCAGCCGGGCGACAGCGTGTTCATTTTCGCCCGCGCCGTTGATGGGCCGCCGGCCCCCCTGGCAGCCAAGCGGCTTAGCGTTGCCGAGTTGCCGGCTGAGCTGACCTTTACCGATGCCGATGCAATGCTTCCCCAGTTGCGCTTGTCCAACTTCCCGAAGGTCGAGCTGGTGGCGCGGATTTCCCGGGGCGGTGATCCGCAGAGCGGAGAGTGGATCGGGCGCAGCAAGGCGGTGGATTCCAGCAATACGCAACTCCAGCAGCTCGTCATCGATCAACCCGATAGGCCCTGAATAACAGCCGGCTCTGGCCGGCTCTGGAGAAGAGATGCAGCGGCGCGCGCCCTGTTTGCACCTGAGTCGAGTCGTCCTGGGATCGCTGATGGTGGTACTGGCGGGCTGTGCCAGCGATGCGGTCTACCATCTGCCCGGTTCACAACCACAGCGCCAGCCAGCGCCTGTGCCTGAATCACCGACCCGTCCGGTGATTACGCCTGCGGTCCCGGCCACGCCTTCCCCGGGAACGCCGTCAGTCCCGGCCACGCGCAAGACGCATCCGCGTTACGCGCCGCCTCCACACCTGGATGCCCATTGGGACAATCAGCTGGGGGTCTATGTGGTCAGTGGCCAATCACTCTATTACCGCGAACGCCTTTACTACCGCTGGAGCAATGGCTGGTACTGCGCCGGCCAGCCGGGTGGTCCTTGGGAGGCGGTCGACGAGCCTAGCGTCCCCACGGGATTACGCGGCTTGCACTGAAGTGCCGCTCGTTGGAAGGCTGGCTGATGTCATCCAGGAATCCAGGCGTACCACGAGAAATGCTTGTAAGTGAGGCTGCGCGCTAGGGTGACGCGTCGAAGATTGGACGAGCGTGCTGAGGTTTTTCGGTGTGAGACTGCTCAATTCCGTCGAGCGGATTTCGCGAGTCCAAAAAGCAGAAAGCCCCGCGGGATAGCGGGGCTTGGGTGAGGATGGTAGGTCATGAGCTACCTGTATCGTTCTGTTGTCGGTTACGCCGCCAGAGTCTTGCTGCGGGCGCGTTCGATGACGCGTTGCAATCGCTCGCTGCCCTGATAATGCTCAGGGTAGAGGCGTTCGCTGTGACAGGCGATGCCGTGCTCGTTTACCAGCGTGAAGCTGAAATTACCTTTGCGGCTGGGTGCCAGAAAATGGCAGTCAAGCGGTGCGAAGGCTTCGGATAGAACGCGGATTGCGTCCTGGGCGCGATGTTGAATAGACATATTATTATGTGTTCCTTTTGCAAAAAACGACTGTAGCCGTTTGTGAAGGCTCCGAATCCCGCCACTCACCTGAGTGGTCGTAATGTTCCTTATCGGAGCAGTGCCGCCAACGGAAGGTTCCGTAACCTGCTAAGTAAAGCTTAAGCAAGCTACATGACAGTTGTGCGGCGGGTTATCAAGTTTGCGTGCGGCAGGGATAAGGTTCTGATCCCTGTGGTTCCGTACTGATCGTTCGTCGGGCTTTTGAGGGTCTTTCGAAGTGTGACTTCCAGCGTTGGCGAACGGGAATCGCCTGGAAATCCACACCGGGTGACGGTCGACTTGATAACTAACGAGGGTCACTCTAGCCCATTTGCAGCGGACGTGCATAGGGGTAGAGAAATCTTGAAATAGAAAAACCCGCCGAGCAAGGCGGGTTTTTCGGGAATTTGGTCGGAGCGACAGGATTCGAACCTGCGACCTTCTCGTCCCGAACGAGACGCGCTACCAAGCTGCGCTACGCTCCGTTTGGATGGCGCGCATTGTACCGAAAAACTTTTGATGCACAAGGGGTTAGGGGGGATTTTTTTCGCGGCCCGGTGACAAGCGGGGTCATGTGCCGCCTGGGTTACCGGCCGGAACGGCGTGCTGTAGCAAGTCCGGGGTGTTCAGGTTGGCGAGGCGAATATCGTCCTCCGGGCAATCCAGGGCAATGGCGCCGTGGCGAATTAAAACGTGTCGAGGCGCGCGTTCACCGGCAAGCCAGGCGTGCTCGATACTGTCACGCAAGCTCACCGGAATCAGGCTGAACAGAGGCTGCCAATGATCACCCTGGCGCAGCATTACGGGTCGCTGTGGGTGACGGACGGCCTGCTGGCGGATGGCATCGATCAGGTCGCCGTCGATCAGGGGGGCATCGCAGGGCAAAATCAGCAGGTGGTCGTGCCTGGCAGCTGCAAGGCCGGCGCGTATGCCCGCCAGAGGGCCTGGAAAATCATCATTCTGATCGGTCACCAGGCGGTCGGCGAAGGGCCGATAGCGATCGATATTGCGGTTGCAGGAAATGATCAGATCGTCGGTCAGCGGTCGGACGCAGTCATGCAACCAGGCAATCAACGGGCGGCCCTGCCAGTCGATCAGTCCTTTGTCCCGGCCGCCCATGCGTTGGCCACGTCCGCCCGCCAGCAGAAGTACCGAGCAGGATGGCAGGACTAAGGGGGCAGGCATGGCGGGGCTCCTGGGGCAGGGGGCTGTGATATAACACTGCGACGTGAACCCCACAACTGGAAGCTGTTCATGAATCACAAGGCTGATGCGCTTTTTGTTCCCCTAAGTATTGCCGTACTCACCGTAAGTGATACGAGAAGTCTGGAAACCGACACTTCCGGTCAACTGTTCGTTGACCGCCTGACGGCTGCCGGCCATGCCCTCGCCGAGCGGGTATTGCTCAAGGACGATCTTTACAAGATTCGCGCGCAAGTCGCGACCTGGATTGCCGATGAGCGCATCCAGGTGGTCCTGATCACTGGTGGCACCGGCTTTACCGGGCGCGACAGCACCCCAGAGGCGGTGAGCTGCCTGTTCGACAAGCAGGTGGATGGTTTCGGTGAGCTGTTCCGGCAGGTTTCCTACGCCGACATCGGTACCTCCACCGTGCAGTCCCGAGCGCTGGCCGGCCTGGCCAACCGCACGCTGGTGTGCTGCCTGCCGGGGTCCACCAATGCCTGTCGCACAGCCTGGGACAGTATCCTCGCCGAACAGCTGGATGCCCGCCATCGTCCGTGTAACTTCGTGGCGCACCTCGTGCGCGCCGAGGCGTGTGGGAGTCGCGGATGAGCAGCGAACCTTCGGCTTTATTGCCGCTAGATGCTGCGCTGGAGCGGCTGCTGGCGCTGGCCGACGCGACTCCGATTGTCGACTGCGAAGAGGTGACTCTGGATCAGGCGCAAGGCCGGGTGCTGGCTGATGCGCTGTTGGCCGGGCTCGATTTGCCGCCCTGGGACAACAGCGCGATGGACGGTTACGCGCTGAATCTCGCCGACTGGCAGGGCGAGCCACTGCCGGTCGGGCAGCGGCTCTTCGCTGGCAGCGCGCCGACGCTGTTGCAACCGGGGAGTTGTGCACGGATTTTCACCGGTGCGCCGCTGCCCGAAGGCGCAGACTGCGTTGAAATGCAGGAAAACGTCGAGGTGCTGGCGGATGGCCGAGTGCGTTTTCTGCAACCGCTCAGGACGCGCCAGAACGTACGGCCCAAGGGGCAGGAGACCCGCATCGGCGATTGCGTGCTGGCGGCCGGCAGCCGGTTGGGGCCCATAGAGCTAGGCCTGGCAGCATCGCTGGGGCAGGCGAGTCTGCGGGTGCGCCGCCGACCACGCGTGGCGGTGCTGTCGACGGGCGATGAATTGGTGGAGCCGGGGCTGCCGCTGGGCCCTGGACAAATCTACAACAGCAATCGTCGTGTGCTGTGCAGCTGGTTGCAACGTCTGGGCTGCACGGTGGTGGATGCCGGCATCCTGCCTGACGATGCGCAGGCCACCCGTGAAGCGTTGGCGCGTCTGGGCGAGGTCGATCTGATTCTGTCCAGTGGAGGCGTTTCGGTCGGCGAGGCGGATTTTCTCGGCCAGGTACTGCGCGAGGCAGGCGAACTGGCTTTTTGGAAGTTGGCGATCAAACCGGGCAAGCCGCTGACCTGCGGGCACTATCGAGGCGTTCCGGTGCTCGGATTGCCCGGTAATCCAGCCTCGACGCTGGTGACCTTCGCGTTGCTGGCCCGACCCTATCTGTTACGCCGACTGGGCGTGACCAGCGTGGTGCCGCTGGGGTTTGACGTGCCGTCGGGCTTTGTTTGGAGCAAACCGGGCAAGCGCCGCGAGTACCTGCGCGCCCGCGTGGAACAGGGACGTGCGGTGATGTATGCGAACCAGAGCTCTGGCGTTTTGCTCAGCGCTGCCTGGGCCGAAGGCCTGGTGGAGGTGCGCGAAAATACAACGTTTTCCGAAGGCGATCCGGTGCGTTTCATCCCGTTCAGCGAGGTCTTGAATTAGCGTCTGCGCATAGCTTGCGTTGCTCTGCAAGAGGCAGGCGTTGCGCTTGCATTCTGGCTATGCCGAATGCGCCGTAAGCTGACCTTCCCGCCAAAGCACTACAGCTGCGCCTGCCTCGGCCGATAACCTGACAGCAGCAGGTTAGATCCGACGGATAACACAGGAGCAGGCATGGCCAGCATTCTCGATTCAGTAGACCAACGAACCCAATTGGTGGGTGAGAATCGCCTGGAGATTCTCCTGTTCCGCCTGTCCGGGCGGCAGCTCTTTGCAATCAACGTCTTCAAGGTGCAGGAAGTCCTGCAGATGCCGCGCCTGAACCGTATGCCCCACCGGCATCCATGCGTGTGTGGTGTGGTCAACCTGCGCGGGCAGACCCTGCCGGTCATCGACCTTGCCAAGGCAATCGGCATGCGTCCGCTGCAGTCTGAAGCGAGCACCATCATCGTTACGGAATACAACCGGTCAGTGCAGGCGTTCCTGGTCAGCAGCGTCGAGCGCATCTTCAACCTCAATTGGGAAGCGGTGCAGCCTCCGCCCAGTGGCGCCGGCCGCCAGCATTATCTGACCTCAATCACCAAGGTCGATGACCAACTGGTGGAAATCATCGACGTGGAAAAAGTGCTGGCCGAGATCGTGCCCTACAACGCACAGGTGTCCAGCGAGCTGCTGGCGGACCCGATCTTTAAGAAGGCCGCTGGACGTGAAGTGCTGATCGTGGACGACTCCGGCGTGGCACTTGCGCAACTGAGCGAGACCCTCTCTCAACTGAACTTGACAATCCACACCGCCAGCGACGGCTTGAAAGGCCTGCAGAAGCTCCAGCAATGGGCCGATGCGGGCGAAGTGCTGACCGATAAGCTGCTGATGGTGTTTACCGACGCAGAAATGCCCGAAATGGACGGCTACCGGTTGACTGCTGAAATTCGCCAGGACCCGCGCCTGCGTGATCTGTACGTGGTGCTGCATACCTCGCTGTCGGGCAACTTCAACGAGGCGATGGTGAAGAAAGTCGGGTGCGATAACTTCCTCTCCAAATTCCAGCCGGACCGCCTGGTAGACGTGATTCGCGACCGCCTACTGCGAGACTGAGTACGCCGGGTACGCCGGGTACGCCGGCGCGGGTGCGCAAGAACAGGCCTGTCCGTTATGCTGGCGGCTTGTCCATTGCGTGCCCCCTGGAGATCCTGTCATGCACCTGTCCGCGCTGTATCGTTATCCGCTCAAGTCTGCCATGGGCGAACGCCTGCAGGCCTCCCCGGTAGACGAGCTCGGTTTGCACGGCGATCGGCGCTGGATGCTGGTGGATGCGGACAGTGGGCGGTTTCTCTCGCAACGTGTACTGCCGGCCATGACCCGGCTGCAGGCTCGCTGGCAGAGTGAGCAGCAGTTGTTGCTTAGCGCGCCGGAAATGTCACCGCTGTTGGTGGACCTGCCTGCGGCTGACCAGGCTCTGAGCTCGGTCAGTGTGTGGAAGGACGAATTGAACGTGCCAGATGCCGGCGATGCGGCGGCGGACTGGGCGAGCCGCTTGCTGGGCCGCGCCTGCCGTCTGGTGTACGTACCTGCGCACCGTACACGGCAAGTAGACAGGCGCTATGCCGGCGACGGTCGGCGCGTGGCCTTCGCCGATGGTTTTCCCGTGTTGCTGATTGGTCAGGCCTCGCTCGAGGACCTGTCGGCACGCGTGGGCCGCCCGTTGGAGATGCGTCGTTTCCGGCCGAACCTGGTTATCGACGGCAGCCTACCCTATGCCGAAGATGGCTGGCGGCGTATTCGCATTGGCGAGGTCGAATTCCAGGTGGTCAAACCCTGCACGCGCTGCGCGATTACTACCCTCGATCCGGATACCGGCGAGCGCAGCGTTGACCTGGAGCCGCTGGCCACGCTGCAGACCTACCGGCGTGGTGAAAAGGGAGTGATGTTCGGGCAAAACCTGCTCGTCGAGGGCGAGGGGTGGCTGGAAGTGGGAATGCCCGTCGAGTTACTCAACTGATCGACCGGCGGTTCGCTGCCACTGCAAGCTGCGCTCGTGACGCTCCACCAACCGCTGCGGGGCGTTGAGTTTCTGGCCGTAGATTACCGAGTAGGTAAGCACGTTCTGCACGTATTGGCGGGTTTCATCGAACGGAATGTTTTCCACCCAGACATCGAACTCCAAGTGGTCGGCACCTCGCAGCCATTGGCGCACTCGGGTGGGGCCGGCGTTGTAGGCAGCCGAGGCGAGGATTCGATTGCCATCGAATTGGGCGCTGACCTGGCTCAGATAGGCGGTGCCCAACTGGATATTGGTTTCTGGCTTGAGCACCTGGTAGGTCGAGTTCAAGGAAATGCCGAACCTGCGTGCGGTTTCCCGCGCCGTGGCAGGCATCAGCTGCATCAAGCCGATGGCGCCGGCATGGGAGCGTGCGTCGTCCATGAAGGCGCTTTCCTGGCGGGTGATGGCGTACACCCAGCTGGAGTGTAGGCCGCGTGATTTTGCGGCGCTCGTCAGGCTGCTGCGGTAGGGCATAGGGAAGCGGACGTCCAGGTCGTCCCAGTGGCGCGCCTGGCTAAGGGTGCGGATGGCGGGAAAATGCCAGTCCAGGTCGTGGGCGAGCTTGGCCTGGGCGATCAGCTCCTCCCGGCTGAATACGCGGCTGATGTGATACCACTCGCGGCGGGCATCGACATAGTGGCCACGCGCATGGAGCTCCAGGGCACGACGGATGCCGGCCGTACTGCGCACGCTGTGCAGGGTCTTCGGATCGATACTCAAGGGCTGATGATTGAGGTTGTAAGGACTTTTGATTCGGTCAGCGGCCAAGAAGCCGTAAAAGTCGCGCTCGCCTGCCACCAGACGGTACAGGTCCATAGCATCCCGATTACCGGGTTGCGCCAGTTGCAGGCTGCGTGCGTTCCAGTAGCGCCAGCGACTGCTGCTGGCCAGATCACCGCGCAGGCGCGACGTCAGCTGGTGGGCTTCATCCCAGCGACCCAGGCGCAGCAGCAGGCGAGCCCGCCATTCGCTGACCGTATCGTCGCGTAGCTCCGGGTCGTACTCGGCCATGACTTTCAAGGCGCGGGCGTCGAAACGCCTGGCCAGGGTCAGGCCGATTTCGCGGGCGATGGCGACCTTTTCCTCGGCAGAGAAGCGCAGGCGAGCGGCGTAGTCGTCGAGCAGCTCCAAAGCCAGATCTGCGTTCTGGCGAGCCAGGCGGCGCAGGCCGAGGCCAACGACGTCGGTCATGGCGGTGCTGGTGGAGGAAAACCGGCCCCGCTGGCGCAGCAGTTCGGGATTGTTGATAACGTCCAGCAGCAGGGCGCCTTCGCGACGCAGGGTGCCAAGGCCCTTGACCAGGTAGCTGGTCAGGCCCAGGTTGCGCGCTTCGGCGGCCAGCAGGGCACGTTGCCAGCGCAGCCCTTCGCTGGGCTGGCCTTGTTTGGCCCAGAGCGTGAACAGGGCGTCACAGCTTTCGGGTTGGGATTTGCCGACCAACCAGAGGCGTTCGGCCGTCGCCTGGCCCGCTTCCCGCTGGCCGTGGGTCAACTGATATTGCCCGTACAGACAGTCCAGTTCGGTGTCATTGAGGGTCGGATCGTAATGGTCCAGAAAGGCTTTCCAGTCACTGCGTGCAGCCAGCAGTTTTAACCAGTTGCGCTTCAGGGTGCCGGCCTGAGGCAGGTCGCCGTGCTCAATGAGAAACTTGCTGACCTGAGCGTTGCTGGCCTGTTTCAGCCGCGAATTCAGTTCCGTATAGGCCAGGTAGGGCTCAAGCGGATAACGTTGCAATTCCGCACGGTGCCGGTAATAGGGGCCGGCGTCGCCCTTGGCCAGCGCGCGCTGGGCCTGGTCGTACCAGGTGCGTTGCTGGTCGAGACTGGCTGCTTGAGCTGGGGTCATTGAGCCGAGGGCAAGTACCAGGCAGGAAAGATGAAGCAGACGTCGGTACATGGGGCTCCCTGACAACGTAACGCTAGGTGGCAAGAGCTTAGCCGGATGTCTTGCCCAAACCCGTGATCATCCGACGAATGCCCTGTATCAGGCCATTTCGGGAGCTGCGGGCGCGAAGCTGTTAGAATGCGCGCCCTGTTTCCGGAGGCGCCCATGACGTTGCTCAAATTCACCGATGTATCCCTGGCTTACGGCGCCACGCCGCTATTGGAACAAGTGTCCTGGCAGGTGGCCCGGGGCGAGCGGGTGTGCATCATTGGCCGCAACGGCACCGGCAAGTCCAGCATGCTGCGCCTGGTCAAGGGAGAACAGGCCCCGGATGACGGTGAGATCTGGCGAGCGCCGTCGCTAAAAATTGGCGAATTGCCGCAGGAACTGCCGCGCGCCGACGAGCGCACGGTATTCGATGTGGTCGCCGAGGGACTGGCCGGAGTGGGTGAGCTGTTGGCCCAGTACCATCACCTGAGCCAGAACATTCACACCGACGAAGACCTCAACAAGCTCATGCACGTGCAGCAGGAGCTGGAAGCCAAAGATGGCTGGCGTCTGCAGCAACTGGTGGACAGCACCCTGAGCCGCCTGCAGCTGCCGGCCGACAAGACCCTGGCCGAGCTGTCCGGCGGCTGGCGTCGCCGGGTGCTGTTGGCCCAGGCACTGGTGGCAGAACCCGACCTGCTGCTGCTCGACGAGCCGACCAACCACCTGGACATCGGCGCCATCGCCTGGCTGGAAGAAGCCTTGGTGAATTTCAACGGCGCGGTGCTGTTCATCACCCACGACCGTTCCTTCCTGCAGAACCTGGCCACGCGCATCCTCGAGCTGGATCGCGGCCATCTGATCGACTGGAACGGCGACTACGCCAGCTTCCTGCTGCACAAGGAACAGCAACTGGCAGCGGAAGAAAGCGCCAGCGCTCTGTTCGATAAAAAGCTGGCCCAGGAAGAAGTGTGGATTCGTCAGGGTATCAAGGCCCGACGCACCCGTAACGAAGGCCGTGTACGGGCTTTGAAGGCGATGCGCGCCGAGCGTGCCGAACGTCGCGAGCGTCAGGGCAAGGCGACGTTCCAGGTGGAAACCGCGGACAAATCCGGCAAGCAGGTCATCGTCGTGGAGAATGTCAGCTTCGCCCATGCCGGTGGTGAGCCGCTAATACGGGATTTCTCCATGGTTCTGCAGCGCGGCGACCGCATTGGCCTGCTCGGTGCCAACGGGACCGGCAAGACGACCCTGCTCAAGCTGTTGCTCGGCGATCTGCAACCTACGGGTGGCAGCATTGAAGTGGGTACCAAGCTGGAAGTGGCGTATTTCGACCAATTGCGTCACCAGCTCGAGCCGGAAAAGACCGTGATCGATAACGTGGCCGAGGGTCGTGATTTCATCACCATCGATGGGCAGAGCCGCCATGTGCTCAGCTACCTGGGCGACTTCCTGT
This sequence comes from Pseudomonas sp. B392_1p, assembly GCF_052245235.1. NCBI lineage: Bacteria > Pseudomonadati > Pseudomonadota > Gammaproteobacteria > Pseudomonadales > Pseudomonadaceae > Pseudomonas > Pseudomonas sp. B392_1p. The sequence continues at coordinate 116,109 of NZ_JBQPXM010000006.1, read as the reverse complement.
TCAGCCCACAGCGTGCCCGTACCCCGGTCAAGGCGCTGTCCGGTGGCGAGCGGGCACGTCTTTTGCTCGCCAAGCTATTCAGTAAGCCGGCCAACCTGCTGGTGCTCGACGAACCGACCAACGACCTCGACGTGGAAACCCTGGAACTGCTCGAAGAAGTGCTGTTGAACTTCCCGGGCACGGTGCTGATGGTCAGCCACGACCGGGTCTTCCTGGATAACGTGGTGACCAGCACGCTGGTGTTCGAAGGCAATGGTCAGGTACGCGAATACGTCGGCGGTTATCAGGATTGGTTGCGCCAGGGCGGCTCGCCACGGCTGCTGGGTGCCAGCGACAAGGCGGACAGTGACAAGGCGGAAAAAGCAGCGGCCAAGAGCGAACCGGCAGCTACCGCATCGCCAGTTAGCGAGCCAGTACCTGCAGCGAAGAAAAAACTCAGTTACAAACTGCAGCGCGAGCTGGAGGCGATTCCGGGGCAGATCGATGCCGTGGAACAGCAGTTGGCAGCCCTGCAAGTGGAGACTTCCGATCCGGCGTTCTACAGCCGTCCGGCGGAGGAGGTCAGCACAGCGCTGGCGCAGCTGGAAAGCCTGCAGCAGGAGTTGGATGGTCTGCTTGAACGGTGGGCCGAATTGGAACATTGACCATGGAGCGCTGAATGGCGATCGAGTACCGGATCATTCTCGATGAAGAGCACGAGTTCAGTTACCGGATCCAACTGGACCGTGCCTATGACCGCAATCTTGCGGTCGCAGCGCCGGCCTGGACGCGACTTGAACATCAGCAGTGCAGCAATTGCCCGCTGAGCAAGAATGACTACAGCCATTGCCCGGCGGCAGTGGACCTGCATCAAGTGATCGAGGATTTTCAGGGCTTGCCGGCCTTCACCCGGGCCATGGTCTGGGTGCGCACTCCCGAGCGGGAATATCACAAGCTGGTGAGCCTGGAAGAAGGCCTGCGCTCATTGCTCGGTGTAATCATGGCGACCAGCGCCTGTCCGGCTTTGTCGCGGCTCAAGCCCATGGCTCAGCAGCATCTGCCGTTTGCCAGCAATCAGGAGTTTATCCTGCGTGCGGTTTCCCTGTATCTGGCGCGCCAGTATTTCAACTTCCGCGAAGGTCGGCGACCGGACTGGGAGCTGCGCGGGCTGGTCAAGCTGTTCCAGCAATTACAGTTGGTCAACCAGGCGTTCTGGCAGCGGATTCACACAACGTGCAAGGCCGATTCCAACCTCAAGGCCTTTCTGACCTTCTTTTCTTTGGCCTCAAGCATGACGGTTTCCCTGGAGACTCAGCTACAGAAAATTCGTCCGCAAGTGATGAGTTCGGGGGACGGGCTGGAGTAAAGGAGGCGCTTGGCTGGCGTGGGCACAATGCAGGGGTAACCTGTGGTTACCCCTTGGCGCAACGGCTTACTCGGCCTTGCGTAGCCGAACCGCCAGCACGTCGCAAGGCGCGCCATGCAACAGGTCGTTGGCGGTGGAGCCGAGCAGCAGCGCCAGGCCATGTCGACCATGGCTGCCGACCACGATCACGTCGCAATTCTGCTCGGTGGCCAAACGGTGAATTTCCTGGCGCGGCTGCCCATAGGTCAGGTGTATGTGGTCCTCGGTCAGTTGCGGATAGCGTCCGGCAAAACCATTCAGACGTTCGCGGGCCTGATCGAACTGCTGTTGCTGCAGCATTGACAGGTCCATGGGCACATCGCCGCCGAAGGCCATGGCCATCGGTTCGATTATATGCACCAGTGACAAGCGCGCCTGATGGGCCTGCGCCAGAGACTGGGCCCGTTCTATGACCGCATGACATTCCTCGGTCAGGTCGATGGCCGCCAAAATGTGCTGATAAACCATGGTGTCTCTCCTTGAACGTGCGAGTGCGGGGTGACTCTAAGTATGACCTTGCAAGACAGATAGCGCCCACCAGGGTTCTAACCCATGGAGAACACGCAGTCCATGGCGGTCATGCAGCGGCCATCCGCATAGGCGCATGAAGAATCTGTCCCTGTGCTGCGCTAAACGGATCGCGTTTCTCTGTAAATCCCCTAATTGACAAGCGGAGCCTTTTCCACGAAGGTGAGCGCACCCGAATCAAACGATCGTATGAATTGAGCGTTTGCCATGCGCAGCACTCTAAACGCACGACTAGATGCATCGATGGGTGTGCCGGCAATGGCAGGCCGTTTGCCTGTTGCAACCGGCGTTCGATGTATAACTGTTCAGCTTCCATACCTGGAGATCAGTTGATGATTTACGAAGGTAAAGCCATCACGGTTAAGGCTCTTGAGGGCGGCATCGTCGAATTGAATTTCGACCTCAAGGGTGAGTCCGTCAACAAGTTCAACCGCCTCACCCTGAACGAGCTGCGTCAAGCCGTCGACACGCTCAAGGCCGATGCGTCGGTCAAGGGCGTCATTGTCAGCAGTGGCAAGGACGTGTTCATCGTCGGCGCCGACATCACCGAATTCGTCGACAACTTCCAGCTGCCCGATGAGCAGCTGGTTGCCGCCAACCTCGAAGCCAACAAGATCTTCAGCGATTTCGAAGACCTCAACGTGCCCACCGTGGTCGCCATCAACGGCATCGCCCTGGGTGGTGGTCTGGAAATGTGCCTGGCCGCCGATTACCGCGTTATGGCCGACAGTGCCAAGATCGGCCTGCCGGAAGTGAAGCTGGGCATCTACCCGGGCTTCGGTGGCACTGTGCGCCTGCCGCGTATCGTCGGTGCCGACAACGCCATCGAGTGGATCGCTGGCGGTGCTGAAAACAGAGCGGATGCTGCACTGAAGGTCGGCGCTGTGGATGCCGTGGTTGCCGCAGACAAACTGCAAGCCGCCGCCCTGGACCTGATCAAGCGCGCCATTTCCGGTGAGCTCGATTACAAGGCCAAGCGTCAGCCCAAGCTGGAAAAGCTCAAGCTCAACGCCATGGAACAGATGATGAGCTTCGAGACCGCCAAGGGTTTCGTGGCTGGCAAGGCCGGCCCGAACTACCCTGCGCCGGTTGAAGCCATCAAGACCATCCAGAAGGCCGCCAACCACGGTCGGGACAAGGCGCTGGAAATCGAAGCTGCCGGCTTCGTCAAACTGGCCAAGACGCCGGTTGCGGCCAGCCTGATCGGTCTGTTCCTCAACGACCAGGAACTCAAGAAGAAGGCCAAGGTTTACGACAAGCAATCGCGCGACGTGAAACTGGCCGCTGTTCTGGGCGCTGGCATCATGGGGGGCGGTATCGCCTATCAGTCGGCCGTCAAGGGCACGCCGATCCTGATGAAGGATATCCGTGAAGAGGGTATCCAGATGGGGCTGAACGAGGCCTCCAAGCTGCTGGGCAATCGCGTTGACAAGGGCCGCCTGACCGCCGCGAAGATGGCCGAGGCGCTCAACGCCATCCGTCCGACCATGTCCTATGGCGATTTCGGCAACGTCGACATCGTCGTCGAAGCCGTGGTCGAGAATCCGAAGGTCAAGCAGATCGTGCTGGCTGAGGTAGAAGGCCATGTGCGTGAAGATGCGATCCTGGCCTCCAATACCTCGACCATCTCCATCAACCTGCTGGCCAAGGCCCTCAAGCGTCCGCAAAACTTCGTCGGCATGCACTTCTTCAACCCGGTGCACATGATGCCGCTGGTGGAAGTGATCCGGGGCGAGAAGTCCAGCGAAGAGGCCGTTGCCACCACCGTGGCCTACGCCAAGCAGATGGGTAAGAACCCGATCGTGGTCAACGACTGCCCGGGCTTCCTGGTCAACCGCGTACTGTTCCCGTACTTCGGCGGCTTCGCCAAGCTGGTCAGCGCCGGTGTGGACTTCGTGCGCATCGACAAGATCATGGAGCGGTTCGGCTGGCCCATGGGCCCCGCGTACCTGATGGACGTGGTCGGCATCGACACCGGCCACCATGGCCGCGATGTGATGGCCGAAGGCTTCCCGGATCGCATGAAGGATGATCGTCGCTCCGCCATCGATGCCCTGTATGAAGCCAACCGCCTGGGGCAGAAGAACGGCAAGGGCTTCTACGTTTACGAGACCGACAAGCGCGGCAAACCGAAGAAGGTTGTGGACGCCAGCGTGCAGGAAGTGCTGGCGCCGATCGTTTACGAACAGCGCGAAGTCACCGACGAGGACATCATCAACTTCATGATGATCCCGCTGTGCCTGGAAACCGTGCGTTGCCTGGAAGACGGCATCGTCGAGACGGCTGCCGAAGCTGACATGGGTCTGATTTACGGCATTGGCTTCCCGCCCTTCCGGGGTGGTGCGCTGCGTTACATCGATTCCATCGGTGTAGCTGAATTCGTTGCCCTGGCCGACAAGTATGCCGACCTCGGCCCGCTGTATACCCCGACTGCCAAGCTTCGTGAAATGGCCGCCAACGGCCAGAAGTTCTTCGGTTAACGCGGACAGAACAGAGCGAGATAGAGAGATATGAGTCTTAATCCGAGAGACGCGGTTATTGTCGATTTCGGCCGCACCCCGATGGGCCGCTCGAAGGGCGGCATGCACCGCAACACCCGTGCCGAGAACATGTCGGCGCACCTGATCCGTGAGCTGCTGAACCGTAACGACAAGGTCAACCCGGCCGAAGTCGAAGACGTGATCTGGGGCTGCGTCAACCAGACCCTGGAGCAGGGCTGGAACATCGCCCGCATGGCGTCGCTGATGACCCAGATCCCGCACACCAGTGCTGCGCAAACCGTCAGCCGCCTGTGCGGTTCGTCGATGAGTGCGTTGCACACTGCCGTGCAGGCCATCCAGACCGGCAACGGCGATGTATTCGTCGTCGGTGGTGTGGAACACATGGGTCACGTCAGCATGATGCACGGCGTCGATCCGAACCCACACATGTCCCTGTACGCCGCCAAGGCCTCGGGGATGATGGGGTTGACCGCGGAAATGCTCGGCAAGATGCATGGCATCAGCCGCGAGGCGCAGGACGCCTTCGGTGAGCGTTCGCATCGTCTGGCTCACCAGGCCACCGTCGAAGGCAAGTTCAAGGATGAAATCATCCCGATGCAAGGCTACGACGAGAACGGTTTCCTGAAGGTTTTCGACTACGACGAAACCATTCGCCCGGAAACCACCCTGGAAAGCCTGGCGAACCTGAAGCCGGCGTTCAACCCCAAGGGCGGCACCGTGACGGCGGGGACCTCCTCGCAGATCACTGACGGCGCGTCCTGCATGATCGTCATGTCCGCCCAGCGGGCCAAGGATCTGGGTATTCAGCCAATGGCGGTGATTCGCGCCATGGCGGTTGCTGGTGTCGACCCGGCGATCATGGGTTACGGCCCGGTGCCGTCCACTCAGAAGGCGCTCAAGCGTGCCGGTCTGACCATGGATGACATCGATCACGTCGAGCTCAACGAAGCTTTCGCGGCCCAAGCGCTGCCGGTCCTCAAAGACCTGAAGCTTCTTGACAAGATAGAGCAGAAGGTCAACCTGAATGGCGGCGCCATTGCTCTGGGCCACCCCTTCGGTTGCTCTGGTGCGCGTATCTCCGGTACTCTGCTTAACGTAATGAAGCAGAACGGCGGTACCCTGGGCGTGTCGACCATGTGCATTGGTCTCGGCCAGGGCATCACCACCGTCTTCGAACGCGTTTAAAGCGCTCGCGGCGGATGACGAAACCGGGGCCTTGTGCCCCGGTTTTCGTTTACAGCAAAAATAATTCCCTACAGGGTTACGAAGGTTTGCCGATGAAGTTAACAGCCGGCCTTTATCGCCATTACAAAGGTCACGAGTATCGCGTTTTCGGTGTTGCTCAGCATTCCGAAAGCGAAGAATGGATGGTGATCTACCAAGCGCTGTACGGTGAATACGGCCTGTGGGTCAGGCCGATGAGCATGTTTTGTGAGACGGTTGAAGTCAACGGCGAGCGTTTGCCACGTTTTGCCTTGATCCAAGCGGAAGAGCCGCAGATCGGCCAGCGCCCGGATTGAAGATTGACGTCAGTCCCTTGACCTCGTATTGATCACCACTATATATAGCGGTGCCGCATAAGTGGCCCGCCCTCCTCTTTATTGAATTCAGGAACTTTCCGATCCATGGGTAAATCGCTGGTCATCGTGGAATCACCGGCCAAGGCCAAGACCATCAACAAGTACCTGGGCAACCAGTACGTGGTGAAGTCGAGCATCGGCCATATCCGTGACCTGCCTACCAGCGGTTCAACGGCTAACAAGGAGCCGGCCAAGCGCGGCAAGGCTGCGGCCGGTGAGGCGCCTGCGCTGTCACCCAAGGAAAAAGCCAAGCGCCAGCTGTTCGCGCGCATGGGAATTGATCCCGAGCAGGGTTGGAAGGCCCGCTATGAAATCCTGCCGGGCAAGGAAAAGGTTGTCGAGGAGTTGCGCCGCCTGGCCAAGGATGCCGACACCATCTATCTCGCAACCGACTTGGATAGAGAGGGGGAGGCGATTGCCTGGCATTTGCGCGAGTCCATCGGTGGCGACGACAGTCGCTACAAGCGCGTGGTGTTCAACGAGATCACCAAAAAGGCTATCCAGGAAGCCTTCTCCCAGCCCGGCGAGCTGGACATCAATCGCGTCAATGCCCAGCAAGCACGCCGCTTCCTCGACCGCGTGGTGGGTTACATGGTCTCGCCACTGCTCTGGTCAAAGATCGCCCGTGGCCTGTCCGCCGGGCGCGTGCAGTCGGTGGCGGTAAAACTGGTGGTTGAACGCGAGCGAGAGATTCGCGCCTTCGTCCCGGAAGAATATTGGGAGGTGCATGCCGATCTGGGCACCGCCAAAAAAGATCAGGTGCGCTTTGAAGTGGTGCGCGAAAAGGGCGACGCCTTCAAGCCGCTCAACGAAACCCATGCCATGGCCGCGCTGGAAAAGCTCAAGGCTTCCAGCTACAGCGTCGTCAAACGCGAGGACAAGCCGACATCAAGTAAGCCGTCGGCGCCGTTCATTACCTCGACCCTGCAGCAGGCAGCAAGCACTCGCCTGGGCTTCGGGGTGAAGAAAACCATGATGATGGCCCAGCGTCTCTACGAGGCGGGTTACATCACCTATATGCGAACCGACTCGACCAATCTCTCGCAGGATGCCGTCGAGATGGTGCGCAGCTTTATCAGCAGCGAGTACGGTGATCAGTACCTGCCGGAAAAAGCCAACGTCTATTCCAGCAAGGAAGGCGCCCAGGAAGCGCACGAAGCCATTCGCCCCTCGGATGTCAATCTGCGCCCGACCCAGTTGTCTGGCCTGGAGCGTGACGCCGAGCGGCTGTATGAATTGATCTGGCGCCAGTTCGTGGCGTGCCAGATGCCGCCGGCTAAGTACCTGTCAACCACCGTCAGCGTTGCTGCAGGTGATTTCGAGCTGCGCGCCAAGGGCCGCATTCTCAAATTCGACGGCTACACCCGTGCGTTGCCGCAACAGAGCAAACCGGGCGAAGACGCAGTGCTGCCGGACATGGCGCAAGGCGAAGCTCTGGCGCTGATCCAGCTCGACCCCAGCCAGCATTTCACCAAGCCGCCGGCACGCTTCTCCGAAGCCAGCCTGGTCAAGGAGTTGGAGAAGCGCGGCATCGGGCGACCGTCCACCTATGCAGCGATCATCTCGACCATTCAGGATCGTGGCTATGTGACGGTGCAGAATCGTCGCTTCTACGCTGAAAAAATGGGCGATATCGTCACCGACCGCCTCGCAGAAAGCTTCTCGGACCTGATGGATTACGGCTTCACCGCCGGTATGGAAGAGCGCCTTGATGACGTCGCCCAGGGCCAGCGCGACTGGAAGGACCTGCTGAACACCTTTTATGGCAAGTTCCGCAAGAATCTCGACGTGGCCGAAGCCAGCGAAGGCGGCATGCGCGCCAATCAGCCGACCCTGACTGATATTCCCTGTAAGGAGTGCGGCCGGCCGATGATGATCCGCACGGCTTCCACGGGCGTGTTCCTGGGCTGCTCCGGTTACAGTCTGCCGCCCAAGGAGCGCTGCAAATCAACCCTCAACCTGGTTCCGGGCGATGAAATCGCGGCGGACGACGAAGGCGAGTCGGAATCACGCGTGCTGCTCGGCAAGCATCGCTGCGCCAAGTGCGGCACGGCGATGGATGCCTATCTGCTGGATGAGAAGCACAAGCTGCACATCTGCGGTAATAATCCAGATTGCTCTGGCTATGAGATCGAAGAGGGCCAGTTCCGCATCAAGGGCTATGAAGGCCCAAGCCTGGAATGCGACAAGTGCGGCAGCGAGATGCAGCTCAAGACCGGGCGTTTCGGCAAATTTTTTGGCTGCACCAACAGCGACTGCAAGAACACGCGCAAGCTGCTGAAAAGCGGCGAGGCGGCGCCGCCCAAGAGCGATCCGATCCCGATGCCGGAGCTCAAGTGCGAAAAGGTCAACGATACGTATGTGCTGCGTGATGGCGCCTCGGGATTGTTCCTGGCCGCCAGCCAGTTCCCCAAGAATCGTGAAACCCGTGCGCCGCGCGTGTTCGAGTTGATTCCGCACAAGACCGAGCTGGATCCGAAATTCCACTACCTGCTGAGCGCGCCGCAGAAGGACCCAGACGGTAATCCGGCAGTGATCCGCTTCAGTCGCAAGACCAAGGAGCAGTATGTGCAGTCCGAGATCGACGGTAAGCCGACGGGCTGGAAGGCGTTCTACGCCGACGGCAAGTGGAAGGTCGAAGACAAGCGCTGATTGCGTGATGAAATGACGAAGGGGGCGGCCAACGAGGTTGCCCCTTTTTTGGTTGTACCAGTCCCTGTGGGAGTCAAAAGCATGGCCCGTGAGCGTTATACCCGAACCAATCAAAAGCTTTATTTTGCGGCGCTGGCGCTAGAGAGCTGGCGCGCCGCGAACCTGTTGAGCGCGGTGAATGCCTCAGGACGGGACCAAGCCGAGCGAGAAGCCGCGCTGTTTCATTTGCATGGCGCCGTACTGGCGCTCTGTCACGAAATTGCCGGTTATTACCGCATGCCCGAAGCTGGGCAGATCGAGGCGTTTCTGGATGCTGCGCGGCTGACTGACAAGCCCAATCCGGAGTTGAGTGAGTTGGCCGAGCTGGCGGGCCGCCAGAATTCCTGGCTTGGCCAATTGCTACGTGCCCACGGTCTGCTGCTGCAGCCACCACGCGAGACGGGCCAGGTCGAACCGGTAACTTCATCGTCGCTGATCACTGCGGTCAATCTGGGCGAAGAGGAGGCGACACTGACCCCGGAGCTCCTGGATATGTGGCGCAGTGAACTCAAAACGCTGGTTCTGCGCTTCAGGGAGGGCTTGAGCGAAAACTGATCCGTCTCGCCTGCAGGTGCTTCAGGCGCGGCGTCAGGGTGTCTGCGGGCCTGCTTCCTGGCGTGGAAATGCTCCTTTGCTAGTCCGAAGCACAATCAGAGGCGACAAAAGGCCAACGGACTCTAGGGCATTGAATTGCGTCGCTGCTACAATGCGCGGCCTTGTGTAGGAATCCGAGAAATTATGTCGACTGCCTTCCTGGAAATCGTTGAACTGTCCGATGGGCGCATTGTTCTGCGTCGTGCGGATGACGAGGAGGCACTGGTGACGCTGGAATTCTCCTCTGATGCCCGCGCCTTTTTGAATGAGCAGCACGTCGAGGTGGCCAAGGCCATGTTGAGTGTCGGCTTGCAGATGGCCGGACGTATGGCCGAAGGTGACTTTCAGGATGCGGAACGCGTTCTGCATTGACTTAGGTGGCTTGGCGTTCCTTCTTTCAATCCAAGCGAATATTCAGACTTTGCGCGCCGCCTTGGTGAGCAGCGCAGGCGAGTAATCGGCACGCGGAAGGCGCAAGGGGCTGTAGCCAACTGATCACGGTGTGGCTTCGCCCCAGGCGCAAGGCTTCGCAGGCAAGGTTCAGAGCGCTTTGTTCGCCCCGTGGTTGCAGCAGCATGATGCGTTCGCGATTAAGTTGAGCATCGCGCAGCCAGGCCGGGCTGATCAATGCTGGCGGCGCAATGAGTGTCAGCCAACGGGCGTCTGCAGCCAGGCTGAGCTCGCGAAAAATGGAGCCCAGCAAGTATCGGCAATGCTGATGCGAGCCGCGTAGCGCTAACTCGCTGAAGGTCTCCGTCGTATCAACGGGCGCAGTGTCGAGCAGGGTTCGACCTGGCGATGCCATCAGTACGGCATCGAACAGGCCGGGTTGGAGGCGTTCTGGCGAATGCGAGTACTGCATGGAAGCTCCTTGCCAAGTTAGCGGCGTATTACGCCGACGCTCAGCCCTTCGATAGTCAGTTGTTGATGCTTCAAGTCGACTTCAATGGGTGCGAAGTCGGGATTTTCAGCCAGCAGCCAAACCTTGCTGCCTTCGCGTTTGAAGCGTTTGACGGTGACTTCATCGTCCAGGCGGGCGACGACGATCTGCCCGTTGCGTGCCTCACGGGTGATGTGCACTGCAAGTAGGTCGCCATCGAAAATGCCGACGTCTTTCATGCTCATGCCATGGACGCGTAACAGATAGTCGGCCCGCGGCTTGAACATGCCGGGGTCAAGTTTGCAGGAGTCTTCGATGTGCTGCTGAGCAAGAATCGGCGCACCGGCAGCGACGCGGCCGATGACCGGAAGGCCGTCATCTTCGCTGGCAATGGCGTCAGATTCCGGGATGCGAATGCCGCGTGAGGCGCCTGGAGTCATCTCGATAGCACCTTTACGTGCGAGGGCTTTCAGGTGCTCTTCGGCAGCGTTGGGAGATTTGAAACCGAGTTTCTGGGCGATTTCTGCACGCGTAGGAGGATAGCCATACTGTTCCAGGCTGTGCTTGATGATGGCCAGGATCTCGGCTTGGCGGGGCGTCAATTTCAGCATGTCCAGACTCTGTCTATTTATCCAGTGACTGGGATTATATACAGTAGTTTGAAGAAGGGGCAATCAATCCTTTGGCTCATACGAAGAGCGCAAAGAAGCGTGATTCGTGATGGTGAAAGAATGGCCGTCTGGAGGCTGTAGCTTGACGTGCCGTAGACGAAAACGTATGTTTCAAACAAGTGTTTGTCAGGTGTAAGTGAGCCATGGCCCAATCTGAAACGGTCGAGCGTATTCTCGATGCGGCAGAACAATTGTTCGCGGAGAAAGGTTTCGCTGAAACATCACTGCGTCTGATTACCAGCAAGGCTGGCGTTAACCTTGCTGCCGTAAATTACCATTTCGGCTCAAAGAAAGCGCTTATTCAAGCCGTCTTTTCGCGTTTCCTCGGCCCTTTTAGTGCCAGCCTGGAGCGCGAGCTGGATCGCCGCCAAGCGAAGCCCGAGCACAAGGCGACCCTCGAAGAGCTGCTGGAAATGCTGCTCGATCAGGCCCTCTCGGTGAAGCCGCGCAGCGGCAACGATCTGTCGATTTTCATGCGCCTGCTTGGCCTGGCCTTCAGTCAGAGCCAGGGGCACCTGCGTAAATACCTCGAAGAGGTCTATGGCAAGGTATTTCGCCGCTACATGCTGCTGGTCAATGAGGCGGCGCCGAAAATTCCGCCGGTGGAGCTTTTCTGGCGCATCCACTTCATGCTCGGCGCGACAGCGTTCAGCATGTCGGGTATCAAGGCCCTGCGCGCCATGGTCGAGAATGACTATGGGGTGCATACCTCGATTGAACAGGTCATGCGGATGATGGTGCCATTCCTTGCGGCAGGCATGCGTGCGGAGACCGGAATCACCGACCCCGCCTTGCTGACGGCGCATCTGCGCCCTCGCCTAAAAACCGGTTCATTAGCGGTCAAGGTCTGAACTCCAGCGATGGGCGTGGCAGGCCTGATCGGCTAAGCTAGCCGCCCATGCGCGCCCTCGACTTCCTACATATTTCACTGGCTGACCAGACCCTTTACGGCTTTGCCGAAGGGGCGCTGTGTTTGCGCCTGCGCGTATCGACTGCGGTCAATGGCCCAGGCGAGCGTTACGGCTCGGGTTGCACACCCCGTGGCCTGCATCAGGTGCGAGCGAAAATCGGCGCAGATCTACCGTTGGGGGCCGTGTTGCGCGGCAGGCGCTGGACGGGTGAAGTCTGGACGCCAGCGTTGCACGCGGCGTCTCCCGGTCGGGATTGGATTCTCTCACGGATCCTCTGGCTCAGCGGCCGTGAGCCGGGCCGCAACCGGTTGGGTGAGGTCGATACCTTTCGCCGCTATATCTATCTGCACGGCACGCCGGACTGCGAACCCATGGGCGTGCCGTTATCCCATGGCTGCGTGCGCCTGCGTAATACCGATTTGCTGGAACTGTTCGGCCGGGTGCCGCTGCATTGTCCGGTGCGTATTGATGAAGCGCCTTGTCCTGACTGGGCGACGGCTGCACTGACTGAATAAAAAAGGATCGCCCATGAGTGTTGCCCTGCAGGGTTCCCTGATGCTGGATATCGCCGGCACCTGGCTGACAACCGAGGACCGGCAATTGCTGCGTCAACCCCAAGTCGGCGGGCTGATCCTGTTTGCCCGCAATATCGAGTCTCCGCGTCAGGTGCGTGAGCTGAGTGCCTCGATTCGCGCCGTGCGTCCTGATCTGTTGTTGGCTGTGGATCAGGAAGGCGGGCGTGTTCAGCGTCTGCGCCGCGATTTCGTGCGGTTGCCGGCGATGGGCGATATTGCCGGGTGCGCCGAAGCAGAATTACTCGCCGAGCAGTGCGGTTGGCTGATGGCTACGGAAGTGCTGGCGGTCGGCCTGGATCTGAGCTTTGCACCGGTGCTGGATCTGGATTGCGGGCGCAGTGGGGTCATCGGCAGCCGTTCTTTCAATGCTGATCCCAAGCGAGCCACCCAGCTGGCAGGCGCCTTTATCCGTGGCATGAACGCTGCCGGCATGGCTGCCACCGGCAAGCATTTTCCGGGACATGGCTGGGCGGAAGCGGACTCACATGTGGCCATCCCAGTTGACGAGCGCAGTCTTGAGCAGATCCGTGCTCAGGATCTGCAGCCGTTCACGAGGCTGGCAGGGCAACTGGCAGCGATCATGCCGGCGCATGTCATTTACCCGCAGGTTGATGAGCGCCCGGCAGGCTTCTCCCGTCGCTGGTTGCAGGACATCCTGCGCGGCGAGCTGGGGTTCAACGGCGTGATTTTCAGCGACGATCTGTCTATGGCCGGTGCCCATGTGGCGGGCGACGCTGCGGCGCGAATCGAGGCAGCCTTGTTGGCCGGCTGCGATATGGGATTGGTGTGCAACGATCGCGCCGCCGCCGAGCTGGCATTGAGCGCGCTGCAGCGACTCAAGGTGCAGGCCCCGACGAATCTGGCACCCATGCGCGGGCGGGGATTTGCCACCACCGAGTATCGCCAGCATCCGCGCTGGCTGGCCGCCGTGACGGCTCTGCGGGCTGCTGATTTGATTTCCTGACGTTCAACCCACTGCATGTTTTGTGCAGCCGCGAGATCATCCCGGGCAACCCGCCGGAACTCCGCATTACTGCAGTGGTGTGACCCGGATGAGCAGCCCCAGGCTGGTGTTGTCGATAAAGGTTAGCTCGCCAGGTTTCAGGCGACGTTTTTGCTGGAGATGCTCGCTTTCCAGGGGATGACCGTCTTCCAGGCGGTTGACCCAGAGGTCAGCCTGCATGTCGATCAAGCGGTCAAACTTGAGGCGCAAGGTGCCTTGTACCGGGAAATGGCCGAACTGCTCGGCACCTTCGCTTAAAGCGACTTTCACGGGCGTTTCACTCAGTGTCTGCTGCCAGGCCTGGTGCAGTAGCACCTGATAGCCGTTGGCGGGGGTCAGTTTGCTGGCTTCGTCATTGAGGTGTTTCGCGCTGAAGCTGTCGCTGGCCTTGGTCGGAGCGCCATTGGCCCAGTCATCCGGCGCCGTCTGTCCGGCAATAATCGGCTCGCCTTGGCGGAACAGGATCGTCTCGATCTGGAAGCGGGCGGTTTCGGCGCCGGCCAGCGGCGAGAGTAGGGCCAGCAGCAGGGCGAAGTGGCGAAGCAGGCGCATGGTGCGAGTCCTTCAAGCAGGTTGGGGGGCGAGGCGCTCCAGCAGCGCCTCCAAGGTGTTGAAGCGGTCTTCCGGGCGTTCCATTGGCACTTGGAATTTGAACAGCGTAGCGCCTTCAAACTTGTAGCGTTTCGGTTGGCTTTGGATCAGCTTGATTAGCGTCAGTGGATCGACGCACGTCGTGGCCGCGAATTCGATGCGTCCGCCCTGTGGCCCCACGTCAATCTTGACGATACCCAACTGCTCGGCTTGCAGTTTGAGCAGCGTCAGGCGTACCAGGTGCTTGGTGGGTTCGGGGAGCAGGCCGAAGCGATCAATCATTTCCACCTGCAGTTCCTTCAGGGCGTCCTCATCCTCGGCCGAGGCGATGCGCTTGTAGAGGATAAGCCGCGCATGGACGTCGGGCAGGTAGTCCTCGGGAATCAGCGCCGGCACGCGAAGGTTGATTTCCGCGCCGCTGGCCAGGGGTTGATCCAGGTTTGGTTGCTCGCCTTTCTGAATCGCCTTGACCGCACGCTCGAGCATTTCCATGTACAGCGTGAAGCCGACAGCCTGGATCTGCCCGCTCTGGCCTTCGCCGAGCAGTTCGCCGGCGCCGCGTATTTCCAGGTCATGAGTGGCCAGCACGAAGCCGGCGCCCAGGTCCTGGGCATTGGCAATGGCTTCCAGGCGCTTCTGCGCATCATCGGTCATGGACTTGCGTGTCGGCGTCAGCAGGTAGGCGTAGGCCTGGTGGTGACTGCGTCCGACGCGACCGCGCAGCTGGTGCAGCTGGGCCAGGCCGAATTTGTCGGCGCGCTCAATCAGAATGGTGTTGGCGCTGGGCACGTCGATGCCGGTTTCGATGATGGTCGAGGCCACCAGCACGTTGAAGCGCTTGTGGTAGAAGTCGCTCATCACCTGTTCGAGTTCGCGTTCGCGCAACTGCCCGTGACCAATGCCGATGCGTGCCTCGGGCACTAGTTCGGCCAGCTCGGCGGCACATTTCTCGATGGTTTTCACATCATTGTGCAGGTAGTAGACCTGGCCGCCGCGCAGCAATTCACGCAGCAGGGCTTCCTTGATTACCGCCGAGTGGCGTTCCATGACGAAGGTGCGCACCGACAGCCGGCGTGCCGGCGGGGTGGCGATGATCGACAGGTCGCGCATACCGGCTACGGCCATGTTCAGGGTGCGCGGAATGGGCGTAGCGGTCAGCGTCAACACGTCCACCTCGCTGCGCAGCGCCTTGAGCTTTTCCTTCTGGCGCACGCCGAAGCGGTGTTCCTCGTCGATGATGACCAGGCCGAGGTTGTTGAATTTGACATCATCCTGCAGCAGCTTGTGAGTGCCGATGACGATGTCCAGTTTGCCGTCGGCCAGCTGTTGCGTAGCGCTTTCCACTTCCTTGGTCGACTTGAAGCGACTCATCACCTCGACCGTCACCGGCCAGTCGGCAAAACGGTCGCGGAAGCTGTTGTAATGCTGCTCGGCCAGCAAGGTGGTGGGCACCAGTACCGCCACTTGCTTGCCGCTGTGCACGGCAATGAACGCGGCGCGCATGGCCACTTCGGTCTTGCCAAAGCCGACGTCGCCGCAAATCAGGCGGTCCATCGGTTGGGCGGAAAGCATGTCGGCGCGCACGGCGTCGATGGCGGTTTGCTGGTCGACGGTTTCCTCGAACGGGAAGGCTGCGCTGAAGGTTTCGTAATCCGCTTGTGGGTCCTTGAACGCAAAGCCTTTGCGCGCGGCGCGGCGGGCATAGATATCCAGCAGTTCGGCGGCGACATCGCGCACCTGTTCGGCGGCCTTGCGTTTGGCCTTTTGCCAGGTTTCCGAGCCGAGACGGTGCAGGGGGGCCAAGGCGTCGTCGCTGCCGGTGTAGCGCGCAATCAGGTGCAGGCTGGACACAGGCACGTAGAGCTTGGCGTCATCGGCGTACTGCAGAGTCAGGAATTCATTGGGCTGGCCGTCGAAATCCAGCGTCATCAAGCCCAGATAGCGACCCACACCATGGTCGAGATGCACCACCGGCGCGCCTTCGCGCAGCTCAGTGAGGTGCTTGATGACGTTCTCGCCGCTGTCACGGGTTTTTTCCCGGCGCCGGCGTTGCATCACGCGCTGGCCGAACAGCGGGCTTTCTGGAATCAGAGCCAGCTCGTCGAGCAGCAGGCCTTCATCGAGCGGGGCGATACAGATGGCCAGCCGAGCGGTGCCGTTGACGAATTCGCTCCAGCCGCCGATTTCCTGAGGTTTTAGCTTGAGGCGGGCAAGCAGCTCCAGCAGTACTTCACGCCGCCCGGCAGATTCGGCGCCGAACAGAATGCGGCCCGGATATTCCTCGATGAAGCGGCGCAGCGCCGCCAACGGCTCGGCGGCCTTGCTTTGCAGTGCCAGGTCCGGCAGCGGCAGCGCGGCGAAGCGTTCACGGCCGACGCCGGGCTTTACATCGTCCTGGCTGACGGTGACCCGTGGCCAGACCTTTAGTCGGGCGAAACAGTCCTCCACCGGCAGGAACAGTTCCGCCGGGGCAAGGATCGGGCGTTCGGGATCGACGCGGCGGTCTTCGTAGCGGTTGCGCACGTCATGCCAGAACTGCTCGGCCGCCTGTTCGACGCCAGGCAGGGAAAACACCTGGGTGTCTTGGGGCAGGTAATCGAACAGCGTGGCGGTTTCGTCGAAAAACAGCGGCAGGTAATACTCAATGCCGGCCGGGGTGATACCGGTAGTCAGATCCTGATAGATCGGGCAGCGGCGAAAATCCACGTCGAAGCGCTCGCGGAAACGGCCGCGGAAATCGCCGATGGTCTTCTTGTCCAGCGGGAACTCGCGGGCCGGCAGCAGGCGAATCGAATCGACCTTGTCCACCGAACGTTGGGTTTCCGGGTCGAAGGTGCGCAGGGTTTCGATCTCGTCATCGAACAAGTCGATGCGGTAGGGCACTTCGCTGCCCATGGGGAACAGGTCCAGTAAGGCGCCGCGCACGGCGAACTCGCCGTGTTCATAAACCGTTTCCACGCGCCGATATCCGGCTGCCTCCAGGCGCACGCGCATTTCGTCGACAATGAGTTTCTGGCCGACATCCAGCACCAGGCTGCGACCGAGCAGAAAATGCGTCGGCGCCAGGCGGTGCAGGGCGGTGTTGATCGGCACCACCAGCACGCCATGATCGATGTCCGGCAGGCGATACAGGCTGGCGATGCGCTGGGAGATGATGTCCTGGTGGGGCGAGAACACATCGTAGGGCAGGGTTTCCCAGTCGGGAAAATGCAGAACCGGCAGGGTTGGCGCGAAGAACGCCAGTTCTTCCTTGAGGCGTTCGGCGCTCTGGCTGTCGGCGGTCACCAGCAGGGTGAAGCGTTTGGCCTGGCTGGCCGCCTCGGCGATGGCCAGTGACAGCGCGGCGCCAGGCAGGTTGCCCCAGTGTTGTTTGCCCGCCGTGGTGGGCAGGGTCGGAAGACGCAATACAGGCACGGGCGGCTCGTGGTGATGACGAAAAGGTGCTGATTGTAACGGGGTGGGCAGAGGCTCGCCAGAAGTGAGGCAGATGCGCGGCGACTGTCTTATGCTTGCCGCATGTGCGCTGCGCGCCGATAATGTAGCCCCTTTTTTCAGCCCCTACATGTGGAAGGTACTGCCCGTGACCCAGAAGCCCGACCAGTGTCTTGGTGAGTGGATCGATCGTGAAGCCCTCGCGGAAGCGATGATTCCGCTGATTGGCCAGCTCTACCGCAACAACAATGTGGTGACTTCGATCTACGGCCGTGGCCTGATCAATCGCTCGGTAATCTCGATTCTCAAGGCTCATCGCTTCGCCCGTCACCGCATGGCCGGTGACGAAGAGCTGTCGGTGCATGACAGCTACACGATCCTCAAGACCATGAGCGAGCTGAGCCTGGGTGCGGCCTCGGTCGACCTGGGCAAGATGGTTTCCAAGTTCAAGACCGACGGCAACGGGCGTGCCCTCGAGCAGTTCGTGCGTGACGAGCTGGAAAGCGTAGCCGGTAAGCAGAGTGTTAATCACGGACAGGGCACGGATGTGGTCCTGTACGGTTTTGGGCGTATCGGTCGTCTGCTGGCGCGGATCCTGATCGAAAAGACGGGCGCGGGCGACGGCTTGCGTCTGCGCGCCATCGTCGTGCGCAAGGGTGCTGATAACGACCTGGTCAAGCGTGCCAGCCTGCTGCGTCGCGATTCGGTGCATGGTCCGTTCGACGGCACCATCACCATCGATGAAGAAAACAGCACCCTGACGGCCAACGGCAACCTGATCCAGATGATCTACTCCAACGATCCGGCATCGGTGGATTACACCCAGTACGGTATCAAAGACGCGCTGCTGGTGGACAATACCGGTAGGTGGCGTGATGCCGAAGGCCTGGCCCAGCACCTGAAGTGCCCGGGCATTGATCGTGTTGTGCTGACGGCGCCCGGCAAGGGCGCGCTGAAGAATATCGTGCATGGCATCAACCATGGCGAGATCACTGCAGACGACAAGATCGTATCCGCGGCGTCCTGCACCACCAACGCCATCGTGCCGGTGCTCAAGGCGGTTAATGATCAGTACGGCATCATCAATGGTCACGTGGAAACCGTTCACTCCTACACCAACGACCAGAACCTGATCGACAACTTCCACAAGGGCAGTCGTCGTGGTCGCAGTGCTGCGCTGAACATGGTCATCACCGAGACCGGTGCTGCGACGGCTGCTGCCAAGGCGCTGCCGGTGCTCAAAGGCAAGCTGACCGGCAACGCCATCCGCGTGCCGACGCCGAACGTGTCCATGGCCATCCTTAACCTGAACCTGGAAAAGGCCACCTCGCGCGAAGAGATCAACGAATACCTGCGCCAGATGGCCATGCACTCGGACCTGCAAAAGCAGATCGACTTCGTGCAGTCCCAGGAAGTGGTGTCCACCGACTTCGTTGGCTCGCGCCATGCGGGTGTGGTCGATGCGGAAGCCACCATCTGTAACGACAACCGCGTTGTGCTGTACGTGTGGTACGACAACGAGTTCGGTTATAGCTGCCAGGTGGTGCGCGTGATGGAAGATATGGCTGGCGTCAATCCGCCGGCGTTTCCACGCTAAGCCATTCGGCTAAGAAAAAAACGGGAGCTTCGGCTCCCGTTTTTCATTGTGGTGTTTGAAAAAAATTGTTGCAAATAGGGGTGGCAGTTAATGGTCATTCAAGGCGCCGACTTGTTTTTGGTCAAAAAAAACAGCGAGTCTTCGGTGGCCACTCAAGGGCCCTAACTCTATAATCGGGCGGATTTTTTACATGGAACCGCGTCACAATGTCGCGTGCAACAAAGGGTCGCTGCATGCAATGCGACCATGGGCTAGTTCGTCGGTTCCGGAACAGCATTCGAATAAGTGATTAGGCAGTCCTATGATCAAAATAAACCATGGGCTTGATTTGCCCATAACGGGTGCACCAACGCAACGTATAGAAGCGGGACGGCTGGTGCGCAGCGTTGCTGTCATAGGGCCCGATTACCCCGGCATGAAGCCGAGCATGGACGTTCAAGTTGGGGATCGGGTCAAACTGGGACAAGTATTGTTCGCCGACAAGAAAACGCCAGGCGTTTTGTTCACCGCGCCGGGTGCTGGGGTGGTCAGTGCCATCCATCGCGGCGAAAAGCGTGTTCTGCAATCGGTGGTCATTGACCTTGAAGGCGATGACGAAATCACGTTTACCCAGTATCCGGCTGCTGAACTGGAAACGTTGAGTGATCAGCAGGTGCGCGAAAACCTGCAGCAGTCCGGCCTGTGGACCGCACTGCGTACGCGTCCGTACAGCAAGGTACCCGCCATTGATGCGGCGCCCAGTTCGATTTTCGTGACCGCCTTGGATACCCATCCGCTGTCGGCCGATCCGCAGGTAGTCATCGCCGAACAGGCGAATGACTTCGAGGCGGGGCTGAAGGTGCTGGCGCGTCTTGCCAAAGTGTTCCTGTGCAAGGCCGAAGGCGTGCAATTGCCCGGCGAAGGCCAGGCCAATGTGCACAGCGAAAGCTTTGCCGGCCCGCATCCGGCCGGTCTGGCCGGTACCCATATCCATTTTCTCGATCCGGTGAGTGCCAGCAAGAGCGTCTGGTCCATCGGGTATCAGGATGTGATTGCCATCGGCAAGCTGTTCACCACAGGACGCCTGTGGGTCGAGCGTATCGTCGCCCTGGGCGGTCCGGTGGTCGAACAGCCGCGTCTGCTACGCACCCGCTTGGGCGCCAATCTCGACGAGCTGAGCGCGGGTGAGCTGCAGCCGGGTAATAACCGCGTGATCTCCGGCTCGGTGTTCGGTGGACGCACCGCCCATGGTGCCTACGCCTTTTTGGGCCGTTATCACGTGCAAGTGTCCTGCTTGCATGAAGGCAAGGAGCGCGAGCTGATGCATTACCTGCGCGCGGGAGTAGAAAAACACTCGGTGTTGAACATTTTCATCTCCAAGCTGATGGGCGCCAAGCAGTTCGCTTTCTCAACCTCCACCAATGGCAGTCCGCGCGCCATGGTGCCGGTTGGAAATTATGAAGAAGTCATGCCGCTGGATATCCTGGCCACTCAGCTGTTGCGCTCGCTGATCGTCGGCGACACCGAAATGGCCCAGAAGCTCGGTTGTCTGGAACTCGATGAAGAAGATCTCGCCTTGTGCAGCTACGTCTGTGCCGGCAAGTATGAATACGGTCCGATCCTGCGGGACAACCTGACCCGCATTGAGATGGAGGGCTGATCATGGGTATTCGCGCATTTCTCGACAAGATCGAGCATAACTTTGAAAAAGGCGGCAAGTACGAGAAGTGGTACGCCCTCTACGAGGCGGTGGACACTTTTCTCTATCGCCCCGGCAGCGTAACCAAGACCACGGCACACGTGCGTGATGGCATCGACCTCAAGCGCATGATGATCACCGTGTGGCTGTGTACCTTCCCGGCGATGTTCTTCGGCATGTGGAATACGGGCTACCAGGCCAACCTGATTTTCGCCCAGAGCCCCGAGCTGCTGGCTGCGCAGGATGGCTGGCGTTTTGGCCTGATCGGTGCCTTGGCTGGATTCGACCCGAACAGCCTGTGGGACAACTTCATCCAGGGCGCCGCCTACTTCCTGCCGATTTACGCGGTGACCTTCATCGTCGGCGGCTTCTGGGAAGTTCTGTTTGCGTCCATCCGTCGTCATGAGGTCAACGAAGGTTTCTTCGTCACCTCGGTGCTCTTCGCCCTGATCCTGCCGGCGAGCATTCCGCTGTGGCAAGTGGCGCTGGGTATCAGCTTCGGTGTGGTACTGGGCAAGGAAGTGTTCGGTGGTACTGGCAAGAACTTCCTGAACCCGGCGCTGACTGGCCGCGCATTTCTGTTCTTCGCCTATCCGGCGCAGATTTCCGGTGATGCGGTCTGGACCGCAGTGGACGGTTTCGCCGGGGCCACAGCGCTGAGCGTCACGGCAGCAGGTGGTATCGAAGGTCTGGTCGCCAGCGGACTGAACTGGATGGATGCCTTCATTGGCACCATGCATGGCTCCATCGGTGAGACCAGCACCCTGGCCATCTTCATCGGCGGCGCGGTATTGCTGCTAACCAAGATCGCCTCCTGGCGCATCGTCGCTGGGGTGATGCTCGGCATGATCGCCCTGAGCAGCCTGTTCAATGTCATCGGTTCCGATACCAACCCGATGTTCTCGACGCCCTGGTATTGGCACATGGTCACCGGCGGCTTTGCCTTCGGCATGATCTTCATGGCCACTGATCCGGTATCGGCCTCGATGACCAACACCGGCAAATGGGTATTCGGTGCTCTGATCGGCGTGATGGTCGTGTTGATCCGTGTGGTCAATCCCGCCTTCCCGGAAGGCATGATGCTGGCGATTCTGTTCGCCAACCTGTGCGCACCGCTGATCGACCATTTTGTGGTGCAGTCCAATATCAAGCGGAGGCTGGCGCGTAATGTCTAGTCAAAAAGAATCGACCTCGCGCACATTGCTTGTGGCGCTACTGGTTTGCCTGGTTTGTTCGGTGTTCGTTGCGGGTGCCGCCGTGGCATTGCGTCCGACGCAGATTGAGAACCGTCAGCTCGATAAGCAGCGCAGCATCTTGGCCATTGCCGGTCTGGGTGAGGCCGGAATGAGCGGCAGCCAGATCAAGGCGCTGTATGCCGAGCGTATCGTGGCGAAAGTCGTCGATCTGCAGACCGGCACTTTCAGCGATGCCCATGATCCGGCCACGTTCGATGCCCTGGTCGCATCCAAGGATCCGGCATTGTCGGACGCGCTGTCGGGCAAAGAGGACATCGCTTCGATCAAGCGTCGCGAGCACTTCACCACCGTCTATATGGTGGAAACCAACGGTGAGCTGGAAACCCTGGTGCTTCCGGTGCGGGGCTACGGCCTGTGGTCGACCCTGCATGGCTTCATGGCGCTCAAGGGCGACTTGAACACAGTGCAAGGTTTTGGCTTCTATCAGCATGCTGAGACGCCGGGTCTGGGCGGCGAAGTCGACAACCCGAAATGGCGCGGGTTGTGGACGGGCAAGCAGCTGTTCGACGCGGATGGCAGTGTTGATATTCAGATCATCAAAGGCAACGTGGACCAGCAGAACCCCGAGGCAGTTCATCAGGTCGATGGCCTGGCCGGGGCGACCCTGACCAGTAACGGCGTGAATAACCTGTTGCATTTCTGGCTCGGCGAAAAGGGCTTTGGTCCGTTCCTCGCCAAGCTGCGCGCTGGGGAGGCGTGAACATGTCGCAACCCACTATCAAAGAAGTCGTTTTCAATCCGATCTTCAACAACAACCCCATTGGGCTGCAGATCCTTGGTATTTGCTCGGCCCTGGCGGTTACCTCGAACCTGAAAACCGCCCTGGTCATGTCGATTGCGCTGACTCTGGTTACCGCGTTTTCGAGCATGTTCATCTCGATGATCCGTAGCCAGATCCCCAGCTCGATCCGCATGATCGTGCAGATGGTGATCATTGCCTCGTTGGTGATCGTGGTGGATCAGGTACTCAAAGCCTATGCCTATGCGCTGAGCAAGCAGCTCTCGGTGTTCGTCGGCCTGATCATCACCAACTGCATCGTGATGGGGCGCGCCGAAGCCTTTGCCATGCAGAATCCGCCCGTGCTGTCGTTTTTTGACGGCATCGGTAACGGTCTGGGTTACAGCATCATGTTGATTGCACTGGGCATCATTCGTGAGCTGTTCGGCTCCGGTACCCTGATGGGCTACGTCATCATCCCGGTGGTCAACGACGGTGGCTGGTATCTGCCCAACGGCATGCTGCTGCTGCCGCCTTCGGCGTTCTTCCTGATCGGTTTGTTCATCTGGGGGCTGCGTAGCTGGAAGCGAGACCAAGTGGAAAAGCCAGACTTCAAGATGGCGCCGCAAGTCTCTAACAAGGAGGCTTACTAATGGAACATTACATCAGCCTGTTCGTGAAGGCCGTATTCGTCGAGAACATGGCCCTGGCGTTCTTCTTGGGCATGTGCACCTTCATCGCCATTTCCAAGAAGGTGGAAACTGCCATCGGGCTGGGCATTGCGGTGGTTGTTGTACAAGCCATCACGGTTCCTGCCAATAACCTGATCTACGCCTACCTGCTCAAGGATGGCGCGCTGGCCTGGGCTGGCCTGCCCGAGGTAGACCTGAGCTTCCTCGGTCTGCTCAGCTACATCGGTGTGATCGCCGCCATCGTGCAGATCATGGAGATGCTGCTCGATAAGTACGTTCCCAGTCTGTACAACGCCCTGGGCGTGTTTCTGCCGCTGATCACGGTTAACTGCGCGATCATGGGCGGCACGCTGTTCATGGTTGAACGTGATTACAACTTCAGCGAAAGCGTGGTGTATGGCTTTGGTTCGGGGATTTCCTGGGCATTGGCCATTGCATTGCTGGCAGGTATCCGCGAGAAACTGAAATACAGTGACGTACCCGGGGGGCTGCAGGGATTGGGTATCACCTTCATCACCATCGGTTTGATGTCGCTGGGTTTCATGTCTTTCTCTGGCGTACAGCTGTAAGGACGGGATAAACATGACTTACGAAATTTTCCTGGCCATCGGCATGTTTACCGCCATCGTGTTGGCCTTGGTGGTAATGATTCTGATCGCACGCGCCAAGCTGGTTTCCAGTGGCGATGTGACGATCGAGATCAACGGCGAGAAGACCATTACGGTCGCTGCGGGCGGCAAGCTGCTGCAAACCCTGGCGGCTAATAATATTTTCCTCTCCTCGGCCTGTGGCGGCGGCGGTACATGCGCGCAGTGCAAATGCATCGTTACAAGTGGCGGTGGGGAGATGCTGCCCACCGAGGAGTCGCACTTCACTCGTCGTGAGGCCGGAGAAGGCTGGCGTCTTTCCTGCCAGGCCCCGGTCAAGCAGAACATGAGGATCGAAGTACCGGAAGAAATCTTCGGTGTGAAAAAGTGGGAATGCACGGTGGAGTCCAACCCCAACGTCGCCACCTTCATCAAAGAGCTGACCCTGCGCCTGCCGGAAGGCGAAGACGTGAACTTCCGCGCCGGCGGTTACGTGCAGCTGGAATGTCCGCCGCATGTGGTCAATTACAAGGATTTCGATATTCAGGAGGAATATCGCGGCGACTGGGACAAGTTCGACATGTGGCGCTACGTGTCCAAGGTTGATGAACCGGTCATCCGGGCCTATTCCATGGCGAACTACCCGGAAGAAAAGGGCATCGTTAAGTTCAATATCCGTATTGCTACGCCGCCCCCCAAGGACGACACCATTCCGCCGGGCGTGATGTCTTCCTACGTCTTCAACCTCAAGCCGGGTGACAAGGTCACCGTGTATGGCCCCTTTGGCGACTTCTTCGCCAAAGAGACAGACGCGGAAATGGTCTTCATCGGCGGCGGGGCCGGTATGGCGCCGATGCGCTCGCATATCATGGATCAGCTGCTGCGCCTGAAATCCACGCGCAAGATCAGCTTCTGGTACGGCGCGCGCTCGTTGCGCGAGGCGTTCTATGTCGACGAGTACGACCAGCTACAGGCCAAGAACGATAACTTCGAATGGCATCTGGCGCTGTCCGACCCGCAAGCGGAAGACAACTGGGACGGCCCGACCGGCTTCATCCACAACGTGCTGTACGAGAACTACCTCAAGAGCCACCCGGCTCCCGAGGATTGCGAGTTCTACATGTGCGGCCCGCCGATGATGAACGCCTCGGTCATCAAGATGCTCACCGACCTGGGCGTCGAACCGGAGAATATCCTGCTCGATGACTTTGGCGGCTAGCATGCGCTTGAGCTTCCTTCGGCCCGTCATGGTTGTCACTTCGGTGGCAGCCCTGGCGGGCTGCTGGTTTTCTGATGAGACACTGGAAACCTTCATGGGCCCGACCATGGGCAGCACCTATACGATCAAGTATGTGCGTGCTGCCGGTGCGCCGGACGTAGTGAAGGCCCAAGCAGAAGTCGAGGCGATTCTGGCCGAGGTCGATCTGCAGATGTCCACCTACCGCAGCGATTCGCTGATTGAAGGCTTCAACCAGGCCGCGGCGGGCTGCCAGCCCATGCCCGAGCCGGTGCTGGAGCTGGTGCGCTACGGCGAACAACTGGCCCGGCGCAGCGAGGGTGCCTTCGACCTGACGATCGAGCCTCTTCTCAATCTTTGGGGATTCGGACCGCAATCACGCGGCCAGCGGATTCCCAGTGCTGACGGATTGACCGCCGTGCGTGCCGAGTATGGCTACCAACGTCTACAGGTTCGTGACGGTCAACTGTGCAAGGATCGTGATGGCATCCAAGTCGATTTCAACAGTATTGCCGCTGGGTATACGGTCGATCGTATCGCCGCGCGTCTGCAGCAGCTGGGGGTGAGCAGCTACCTGGTGGAAGTCACCGGCGAGCTCAAGGCCGAAGGGCGCAAGCCTGACGGTTCGCCCTGGCGGATCGCCATCGAGGCGCCGCAAAGCGAAGGGCGCGTGGCACAGCAGATTATCCAACTGGATGGTCTGGGCGTGTCCACCTCCGGCGATTACCGCAACTATTTCGAGCAGGATGGCCAGCGTTACTCGCACACCCTTGATCCTCGACGTGCCGCGCCGATAAACCATAAGCTCGCGGCTGTCACGGTATTGGATAACTCAGCCATGCAGGCCGATGGCTTGTCTACTGTGTTGATGGTCCTCGGCCCCGAGCAAGGCCTGGCGTTCGCCGAGGCCGAAAAAATCGCGGCGCTGTTTGTCGTACGTGACGAGAATGGCTTCGTCAGCCACAGCACAGCCGCATTCGACGCGTTGTTCCCAACGCAAGGAGAACAGCCATGACCTGGCTCGTGACATTCGCCGTTTTGCTGCTGGTCGTGCTGGGGATGGCCATTGGCGTGATCGCCGGCCGTAAACCCCTCGCCGGATCTTGCGGCGGGATCGCCAACCTGGGGATCGAGAAGGAATGCTCGATCTGCGGCGGCGACCGGCAGAAATGCGAAGAAGTGAATTCCGACACTAGCGTCGACGGTCAGAACCTGGCCTACGACGCGAGCACCAAACGCTGACAGATCAATCTGCCGGCGTGCGCAGCGCCGGCCTTGCCCCCGGCGCGGCCGGGATCGATCCAAGCGGGCCGCCGCGTAGGCACCCGCTTTTGCCGCAGGCGCACGTGATGCCTGTGGCTCGTTCTAAAGGAGTAAACATGGCGGTCTATAACTACGACGTAGTGGTGCTGGGTTCCGGCCCGGCGGGCGAAGGTGCGGCAATCAACGCCGTCAAGGCGGGACGCAAGGTCGCTGTGGTTGATGATCGCCCGCAAGTGGGCGGCAATTGCACTCATTTGGGGACCATTCCCTCCAAGGCGCTGCGTCATTCGGTGCGCCAGATCATGCAGTACAACAACAACCCGCTGTTTCGCCAGATTGGCGATCCGCGCTGGTTCTCATTCCCCGACGTGCTGAAAAGCGCCGAGCGGGTAATCAGCAAGCAGGTCAGCTCGCGCACCGGCTACTACGCCCGCAACCGCATCGACACATACTTCGGCACCGCCAGCTTTGCTGACGAGCGCAGCGTCGAAGTGGTGATGCTCAATGGCGCGGTGGAAAAACTGGTGGCCAAGGACATCGTCATTGCCACGGGTTCGCGCCCTTACCGTCCGGCGGATGTCGACTTCAACCACCCGCGCATCTACGACAGCGACACCATCCTCAGCCTGACCCACACGCCGCGTCGCATCATCATCTATGGCGCTGGGGTGATTGGCACCGAGTACGCCTCGATTTTCAGCGGCCTGGGCGTGCTGGTCGACCTGATCGACAACCGCGACCAGTTGCTCAACTTCCTCGACGATGAAATCTCCGATGCGCTGAGTTATCACCTGCGCACCAATAACGTGATCATTCGTCACAACGAAGAGTACGAGCGCGTCGAAGGCGTGGACAACGGGGTGATCCTGCACCTGAAATCCGGCAAGAAGATCAAGGCCGACGCCTTCTTGTGGAGCAACGGGCGTACCGGCAACACCGACAAACTGGCCCTGGAGAACGTCGGCTTGAAGGCCAATGGCCGTGGTCAGGTACAGGTGGATGAGTATTACCGCACCGCCGTGCCGAACATCTATGCCGCGGGCGATGTGATCGGCTGGCCCAGCCTGGCCAGTGCCGCCTTTGACCAGGGGCGTTCGGCTGCCGGCAGCATCTCTGATAACGACACCTGGCGCTTCGTCGATGACGTGCCGACCGGTATCTACAGTATTCCGGAAATCAGCTCGATTGGTAAAACCGAGCGTGAGCTGACCCAGGCCAAGGTGCCATACGAAGTGGGCAAGGCGTTCTTCAAGGGCATGGCCCGTGCGCAGATTTCCTACGAACCGGTGGGTATGCTGAAGATCCTCTTCCACCGCGAAACCCTGGCAGTGCTCGGTGTGCATTGCTTCGGCTATCAGGCGTCGGAAATCGTCCACATCGGTCAGGCGATCATGAACCAGAAGGGCGAGGCGAATACCATCAAGTATTTCATCAACACCACCTTCAACTATCCGACCATGGCCGAAGCCTACCGCGTCGCCACCTTCGACGGCCTCAACCGGCTTTTTTGAGCGGGTCCGCCCGGTGGCCTGAACCGGGCGGGGAGGACCCATTCAGCAACTCCCGAGCCTGGCGCTGGCCAAATCGGGAAAGTCTGTAATCAGGTAGTTTCTAGGGTAAGTCACAACCAAAACGCCGGGCCTGCATGATCATGCGGCCCGGCGTTTTGGTTTGCGGAGGGTGCTGACGCCCTACGAAGGTCTCCCTGCGTCCGCTTGTCGATGCTGGCACTTCGCCGTAAGCTGCCGAAAAGGCTCACCTGGAGTGGGGCTGATAATAGGGAATCTTCACAGGCTGGAGAGGGCGGTAGCGTGCCCGTACTCAGCCCAGCGGGCTTTGCACACCGGCGAAGCCCTGGCCGAGCACGTGGGTATAGATCTGTGTAGTGCGCACGTCGGCATGGCCAAGCAACGTCTGCACCGTACGAATATCGCTGCCACGGCGCAGCAACTCGGTCGCAAAGGTATGGCGGAACGTATGGCAGCTGGCTGGCTTGCGTACTGAGGATTTGCGCACCGCAAACCTAACCGCCTTTAGTACAGCGGAGATGTGAATATGGTGCCGCACGGCGGTGCCCTCGCTGTTTTGGGATAGCGTCGTGGAAGGAAAGAACCATTGCCATTCGAAGGCGACCGGTGCGCCTGGATATTTGCGCGCCAAGGCAAAAGGCAAGCTGACACCGGCCTTGTAAAAGGACTCGCCGTCCTGCCAAGCCTTCAGCATGCGTTGTTTACGATCCTGCAGAGGCTCAATCAGGGAGGCGGGCAGAAGTGTTGTGCGATCCTTGGCGCCCTTGCCGTCACGAACGGTGAGGATCTGCCGGTCAAAATCCACGTCTTTGATGCGCAGGCGCGTTGCTTCAACAACCCGAAGCCCGGCGCCGTACATCAACGAGGCCAGCAAACGATGTGGCTTACCCAGCAACCCGATGATCTCCATGGCCTCTGCGTGGGTCAGCACTACGGGAATGCGTGGGGGACGCTTGACCCGCACCACCTCGCCTATTTCCCCCAGGGGCTGCTGCAGCACTTTCGCATATAGAAACACCAGCGAATTCAGCGCCAGGTTTTGAGTTGCCGCAGCAACCCTACGGTGGGTCGCCAGCCAGCTAAGGAAAGCATTCACCTGCGCAGCCCCCATCTCCCGAGGGTGGCGCATCCGGTGAAAGCGAATGTAGAAGCGAATCCAGTACCAGTACGCCTGCTCGGTACGGATGCTGTAGTGGTGCAGACGCATCACCGCCTGGAACTGCTCTTGAAGACGCGGTTGGGGAGCTGCCCTGTCCATGATGGCTCCAAAGAAGTAATGGCTGTATTTTTGTACAGTGGTTTAGCTGAGGGTTAGACCGCGGTCAAGCGAATACGGGATGCAGAGGAGGGGTTGGCGGATCTGATTGATTTTCAAGGAGATTTCTTAGGGCCATGGATGGCTGAAGGCGGAGTTATGTAGACCTCCATCGTTATTCGTTACGATGGAGGTCCATCTAATCACTGTTACATGTACATGGAGGAAACGTGCGAAGGAAGTTGATAGGCGAATACGGGTTGTTCGAGTCCAGTGTGGCTGTGCTCTTTTTTGGTTTTTTCTGCTATCTAAATTACCTGTTCTTCAGAGGGGTTTACGATGGTGGAGCAGTAACAGAAGAGATCTACTTCATGATCGTCTTCATGGATCTCATTGGCTTGGTTCTGGTGTCTCTACCGTACCTAACGAAAAAGGCGGAAGGGGTTTCCAATGAGACGTTCAAAATATTTTTAGATCTGCCTGATAAGGACTCAAAATTTACTTTTTCGGCAATTTCAGGATTCCTAAGTGATCAGGCGTTGGCATCTTTTCTGGCAACACTTCTGATTTTTACTGGTAAACAGGTGTTTGAAAGTTTTGGCGGCGTGTTGGCGGCTTTCTACATCGCCGCGTTGTTTATCGCTGCCATCGTGCTGGGCTGTGTATCTTTAATACGATTTATCACCCATTTTACTAAGTGTCATGGCGCTTTCTACGCTCTGGCTGCAATCTTGTCTACTGGGATCATGTTTGCGTTCTTTAATGCGGGCTTAAAGATGGCATCCTGAAAGCATGTAACAAGGCAATCAAATTCGTTCCGGCCTACGGCCTCCACCGGACGCCCTTGTCAGGGCGCCGTTTATTGCTGGCGTTATGTGTCACACAAAATGGAGGGTGTGTGTTTAATTTTTTACTAGGAGCAATCGTTGGATTATTTTTATCCATGGTGATTTTTTCAACACTGACGATATTTGAAGTGAAAATTGACATGTCAGTTGTCACCAATATATTTATTGCCGCCGCAACATTGACCGCCACCTGGATTCATTTTGATTCGCAAAAGAAGCAAAGAATTGATCGAATATGGGAAATGAACAAAGGTGTCCTTCTTGATCTTACGCACTCGCTATCTGAAGCTATCGAAGCCACAGAAACCGAAATCCATAATCGTCACTGCCACCCAGAGGAACAAGTCACATTAAAAAATCATGACTGGAGCAAACTAAAAGAGAAAACAAACTATGTGCTTAATGTTTACGGTCCCCTGATAGGTGCTGAGCTACTAGCCTCACTAAATCATCATAAACAAATTAGCAGCAACATCCATCACCAAGTTTTCTACGAAGATCTAGAAACTGTAACAGCCTATGAAATCATATTAGAAGAACACAGAAAGCTATACGAGCAACTCCTTTTTTTCATATCAAAAATAAGCGGCGTAAGTGCCACATAACAACTGGTTCAACTCGCTCGCTTCGCTCACTGGGACGGGCTAAAGCCCGCCCCTTAACCAAACGTTATACGCCATGAAGATATCCGAGTACGACCTGAAAGAAATACTTCCTAGAGTTCAAGGGCCGCTAAAAGAGCTTTTGGATGTAGAGCTTTCATGTGGTAATTCAGTTGCTGAAATATCAAGCGGCTGGCCTATGAGGGAAGCCAATGTTTGGCTGTCTAAGCGCTTTCATAGGAGCTATCAAGAGCAATATCCGAACCTGAAATATTCATACCTAGGCGACCCGAAGAATTGGATCGAAGAATATATAGATTCCGAGCTTGGTCTTATGGTCGCAGTTTCAGCGTTAGCTGCCGTATAACCATGCGCTCAACATCGTTCGCTCCGCTCACTGGACTCGCAAAAGCTGCGCTTTTGCTCGCCTGTTAGCTAATCGTTAGAAGCACAGGACTTATCGCGTGATCCCACCATCTACACACAGCGAACTTGATATCTCTCCAAAAGAGTTCGAGCTATTCGTAAAAAATTGGAGTTACGAAAGAAGGTGGTGGCTTAACCTCGCTGGAGGTTACTCACGATGCCAAGCTGGAAGCTCACGACTCCACATATCAAATAGATGTGTTAGCTAATTCCAAGCGTTTGGCGGGGCAGAGTTTATTGTTCTCATCGAGTGCAAGAAGTACTCATCGCCAATAGAGAGAGAAACGGTCCAAGTTCTTCATGACAAAGTCAGATCTCTTGGGGCGCACAAGGGAATGCTGTTCACAACCACGGGGTTCCAGTCTGGGGCTATAAAATATGCTAAAGCTCATGGCATAGCCTTAATACGCGTCACAAGCGGCAGCGCATCCTACCAAACTCGCTCAGCAATCCCCGTGGAACCGCCAACTTGGTTAAACCTCCCAAAATTCATGGCGTGGCATATTCATGAGAACGACACTGGCAATATAAACATGAGCGCACTGAAGCTTACGGTTGAGGAGCTTCAGAGAATAGGTGCAATGTGCTCCTAACTAGTAATTCAAGTTGTTCGCTTCGCTCACTCGGGACCGGCTAAATCCGGCCCCTTAACCAAACGTTAAGCACTAAAGATGAAGATGATTGAAGATCAGAAAATTTTAGAAGAAGAGTTCAAAGGCGACTCTGATAGGGCTGCTGCTATAGTTAGTGCATCCTATCTTGATGAAATTCTTAGAGAGATACTTCTTGAGTACTTGGTTGAAGGCACGAACAAGGATGACAAAGAACTTTTCTCGGGAAATGGTCCTTTAAGTACTTTTAGTTCCAGAATTAACTTGTCGTACAGATTCGGAATAATCTCTGAAAACGAACGGAAAATGCTGCATGGTATCCGGGGGATTAGAAACGAGTTTGCTCATAAGCTTGCTGGTGCGTCATTTACCGATGAAAGTATAAGGCAAAGATCTTTGAATCTTTCGGTTCCTCGCGAAATGCTGATGCCTAATGACATTCCGATTCCTAGGTCACATGACGAAAAAGTGCCATTACCTACCATTAAAAAGGCGGATGAGAGTGATCCCCGTGCGATATACCAAGAAGCAGTTACTCATGTCGCGCTTTTACTTCGCGGTAGGCAAGCCTACTGCACACAAAACAAGCTCAAGGGGGTGGAGAACTATAGTAAGGCAACTGACCCGGGGCGAGAAATTCAAAAGATTCATGAGGCATTGTTAGAAAGATATGAGTCATTACTTGATAAGGCCAAAAAGCTTGGAGCAGCTGTAGGCCCAGAGGATGTTGAGGCGCAGCGCCAGCAAGATATACTGTGTAGAGCTAATAAATATTGCCTCGATCAAGCAGATAGAGCACATTCTGAAAAAAGATATGCTTAACAGGGCGCTGCTAGGGACTTACCTGCGCTTCGCTCCGGTAAGCCCCAGAGCGCGGCGTTAGTGGTAACGGCTGACTCATGGATGCGAATATGGATACAGCAGTGAATATTGTTATTTTCATACTGGGAAGTATTTTTTCACTCGCTCTGATTCCCCTTGCCGAAAAGCGCAGAGCAGACTTCCGGGCATCACGACGTCTAGAAGAGATATATATTGAGCTAAGCGATGTGCAGGAAGAGATAACCAGACACATAGAAGCGTTTTTCAGTTTTCTCCATGAAATTCGGGCCCGGTCGAATGGAGAACTCTCCGCAGAACTGCCAATTCCAATACCACAAAATATAGACACCACACTTCTTTTCGATAGTTACAAAGAGTCTGCCATTAAGTTAACCCCGCAGCAGAGGCAGGTGATCAAACGTATTCCAAACAACATTGACTCTATCATGAGCGAAGCCCGGAATGCAGTAGAAGCGGCGAAGAAGTATGAATACTGCGTCCAGTCAATAAAAAACACAGTTAAACTTTCTTGCCATCTAGTGCACCTCATCAATGGAATTTGCAATCAACAGGGTCGCTTTCAAGTGCGTAGTGATATCAACTCAAATTCAGCAGTTATGGCAGTACTGAAGAGCATCGGGTTCAGTAATGAACAAATAGCGCTATCTAGGATAGAAGAGTCCAACTTTAATTAGATGCCATGTAATTTACCACTAACAAACGGTTCAAGTCACTCGCTTCGCTCGCTGGGACGGGCTAAAGCCCGCCCCTTAACCAGACGTTATGCACTACTGAGATGCTGCCCATGCCCAGAGAATATTTTATTATCGTAACGAATGACCAGCACGACATAGTGCGAACTGATGTGCAGCACTTAATAACGAACCGTCCTGATGGAAATATACATCTAGCACCAGAATTCAAATTTGGTTATGCAGGTAGCGGCCCAAACGAACTTGCCGCCAATATACTATGGCTATCAGAAGTCCCAGAAATCGAATGCACTAAACTAGCCTCTAAATTCAGAGATGAAGTAATGCACAAAGAATTAACAGCTGATGGCAAGCTTTACTATTCAGTAATTGAAGAGTGGCTAACTATCAACAAGGTAGAGCGTTCAGCTTTCCATAAAAGCACGCCTCACGTTAATGCATAACAATGCATTCAAGCCACTCGCTGCGCTCGTTGGGACCGGCTAAAGCCGGCCCCTTAATTTAACGTTAGGGTCTAAAGGAGTTTACCCAGTGTCCACCCAATTCCTTTTTAACTCCAGAGGCGAGTGGATCGCCTTTCGTATTGAACAGTTTGTATACAACAAAGAAGCTAAGTGGATAGGCTGGCTTCCATGGGATGATTATGATGTTGTTACAGAAAAAGGCGAATACCTTGGAACCATCCATGATGGTGACCGGCTTTACAAAGTAAGCAATCATCCGTACCGAGGGTATCCAGGCTACCCCGGATATCCTGGATACCCCGGTTATCCGGGCTATCCGGGTTTTGCTGGATATTCTCCGCTCCCATTTGGCACCACAGATGTCAACATTCCCCCAAAATAATGTGCCCACCCTAACTAGTGGTTCAAACCGTTCGCTGCGCTCACTGGGACGGACTAAAGCCCGCCCCTTAACCAAACGTTAGGCCAGCACACAATGAAAACATCGTCATCAGTTCAGAATGATTTCTTCCTTTGGCTTGATGAGGTGCTGAGTAAGGCTCTGCCGAAAAATACCGCCGCATTCCATTTCAACCTCTACGAAGGCTCTGAATCGGTTCATGTTCAGCTTATGGGTACTGACTCATTTGTAGGCATGACTGATTATTGGCCTGGGAATGAAACATTTTCGACAGGAGAGGCAGTTTTCGAAGTTCCGTTCGAGAACGCTGGCAACGAGTGGTCAGAATGGCTTGATTATTTAAAACGACTAGTCTCTGCATATATCATGACAGGCAATAATTCTGTTGTCCTCCGAAGCTCAAAAGGTGTCGGTATTGGATTTGTCGACGGAGATATGTATGTTCTCTGGTCAGAGCCGAAGGCCTAACAACCGGTTCAAATCGTTCGCTGCGCTCACTGGGACGGGCTAAAGCCCGCCCCTTAACCAAACGTTAGGCGGCAGATTAATGTCAGCGCCCGATAACAAGCCTCTCAAGGACGAGGCGATGGCGGACATCCGCGCCGTTGAGGCGGTGCTGCGTCGGTGGGGTCCGATCGGCGTTGAGTCAGGTAGCATGGCGCCAGCCGATGAGTACGACGGCTACGCGCAGTATCTCGTCTCGATGGTCAGGAACGGCGCCACACTCGACGAAGTGACCTCGCGTCTCGAGTAACTTGCTTTGGAGATCATGGACTTAGGCACGAGCTCACAGCAAAGTAGGGAGCGCAGTCGCGGCTTCGCCACTGAGATCATTGGGGCGGTTCAGCCGCCTAATTCAACGTTAGGCCGCAAGAACCTAGAGAAGGGGCGATCTTTGTAGTCGATAGGGAAGTGGCGCGTCTGATGAAGGCGGGGCCTGCAGTAGAGCCCGCGTCTATTAACGGAGTTTGCTCTGTCCCCCAGGCTTGGAGTCATGGCCTCGGTGAGGTCGTTGAACCGCTCAGGACCCTAGACAAGTTCATGACCCAGGCTCGTTGCGCACTGCCTGGGCTACCAATCTATTCGCACCGAAGAGCTAGGGCGTCGCTCACGTCCGACGGTCTTCGGTTTATCACTCGCCTAATGGGAGATCCTGTTGCTTACTGATTTTTACGACAGTATTTATGACTCCGATCACGATGCAGCCGGCGCGCTGAGGCTGGACGCGCCGTTCGCGCCGTCAGGGGAAAGACAAGCCACGAAGATGCTGGAGCTCGCCGGCGTCGGCGAGGACGACTTGCTTTACGATCTCGGCTGCGGCGACGGGCAGATCATCGTCATCGCCGCGCGCGACTTCGGCGCCAGAGCCGTCGGCGTCGAGCTGGACCCGCAGCGCCTGGAGGAGGCCCGCCAGCACGCCAGGTGGAATGGCGTCAGACACAAGCTGACCCTGCTCGAGGAGAACCTGTTCACCGTCGATATCAGCAAGGCCACCGTGGTCACGTTGTACCTGCTGCCGGAGATCAATCTCACGCTGCGTCCGCGCCTGCTGCGCGAGCTTGCGCCTGGAACGCGCATCGTCTCCCACGCCTTCGACATGGGCGAGTGGAAACCTGACGAGGTCGTCGACGGCCGGGGCGCCAAATTTTTCCTGTGGATCGTGCCGGCCGCCGTCGCCGGCACCTGGCAGTGGAAGACGCCGGGCGGCCGGATCTGCCGCGTGGAGCTGGAGCAGGAATATCAGCAGGTTAGCGGCCGAGCCTGGATAGACGAGCAGCCGGCGCGGCTGCAGTCGGCTCGGCTGGTAGGCACGCGACTGGAGCTAACGATCCAGGCCGAGGACGCCGCCTCTCCGCAAAGCTTCGTCAGCCACTTCATTGACGGCCGGCTGGTGCCGAGAGCAGGTTAATGCGGCACCGGGCGGTTCGCCGAGGTGTCGGCGATGCCGCTCAGGATAAGAACAGGATCGGTGGCCCGCGCAAAGGTGGCGGCGAGCCCACCGGTTCTAACGCGCCACCCAAGCCGACGCGTACTCGGCGCGGCTTAGCGGCACGTTACGAGTACTCGGGGGTAACCAAATGATTCGCGCTTATCGGGCAGCCGATATTGATCAAGTTTTGGCAATCTGGCTGTCAGCATCAATTAAAGCCCATGACTTCATCGAATCTGCGTTTTGGAAATCGAAGATTAGCGAGATGCGTGATGTATACATCCCGTCATCGGAGACGCTTGTGTATGAAGCTGACGGAGCAGTCGTTGGGTTTTATAGCCTATATGAGAACAATCTTGCTGCGATCTTTGTTGCACCGGGCTCGCAGGGCAAGGGGTTAGGCTCAGTCTTGCTTGATGATGCTAAGAGTAGGCGAAAGAACTTACAGCTCGCTGTTTACAAAGAAAATACTCCGAGCATTAAGTTCTATGAAAAACACGGATTCACTTTACTTGGAGAGAAATTTGATGAGCACACAGGGCACCCTGAGCTCATCATGGAGTATCACTCGTAACAAGGCGCGGAAGTGCGCGGCCGTTGGTCGCCGGACCCTCGTAAACTCGCGCCGCTGTGCTTTGCATTAGCCGGCACAGTTCTCACCATGAAGCGCTCCTGCCCCTCGCGAGGTAAGCGTTATGCCGTACCAGCTTCTTGCCGACGCGGTGCTCGTTCTGCATTTCGGCGTCGTCTTGTTCGTCATCGGCGGTTTGGTTGTCGTCGTTACGGGCAACTGGCTTGAGTGGCGGTGGGTAAACGGATGGTGGTTCCGGTTGGCACACCTGGTGGCCATTGGGGTTGTGGTTGCGCAGGCTTTGCTCGGGCGGCTCTGCCCGCTCACGACCCTTGAGTCCTGGCTGAGAGTACAGGCCGGCCAACCCAGCTACACGAAAAGCTTCATCGAACACTGGCTGCAGCGCATTATTTTTTACGAGGCGCCGTTTTGGGTATTCGCCTTGGCATATACGCTGTTCGCAGCGCTCGTCATTGCCGCGTGGTGGTACTTCCCGCCAACCCGCAGGCGTCATCGCGACCGCGAGTAGGTCATGAGGTCGCTAGAATGTGTCGATAGAGCCGTTCTGGCAGAGCTTTTTTAAATACATCCAACGACGCCTTGTTTGGCCCGGCGTAATTCAAACCTTAGGCGCCATGCCGGAGTTCCCGCAATCATGCAGATGGGCAACCTGTTCACCGATGCAATGGCTCCGCTGAAGGGGGAGCGCTTCGACGCGCTGCTGACCCACAGGAACCTTATTGTGGAGCGCATCGTCAGCTCGGCGGACACGGCTCCGACGGAGTACGTGCAGGACCAGGATGAGTGGGTTGTGTTGCTTCGGGGCGAGGCGACCCTTGAGATCGCAGGCCGCTCCGTTGAGCTGCATTCGGGTGACTATGTGTTCTTGCCCGCCGGCACGTGCCATGTTGTTCGACGAGTCACAGACGGGGCTCTATGGCTGGCGGTGCATCTGTTTCCATCGCCAGCGCAAGGCTGAGAGGGTGCCTGATTCGGGTGTTGTCCACTGGAGGTCACATGAAGAGCGATGAGTTCAATTTAGCGCGGTTCATGGAGGCTCAAGAGACTTCATATGCCGCTGCAATAGCCGAACTGCGTTCCGGCAGAAAAAAGACGCACTGGATCTGGTTTGTCTTTCCGCAGCTTAAGGGGCTTGGGAGCAGCTTCAACTCCGAGCACTACGGTTTAAGCGGGTTGGCCGAGGCTCGCGCCTATCTTGCGCATCCGGACCTGGGGCCGCGACTTCGTGAAGCCACCGCCGCCATGCTTGCGCATCAGTCCAAAGGCGCCAGCGCGGTGCTGGGCGAACTTGATGCATTGAAGTTCCGGTCCTGCCTTACTTTGTTCTCACTTGCTGATCCCGCAGATCACGTATTTGGCGATGCGCTTGATAGCTTATTTGGTGGGGAACGCGATACGCGGACACTCAGACTGCTGGAGGCGCAGGGCGAGGTCTGATTGTGGTGTTGTACCGACCAACTTCAGACGAGGTTCCGAATGTATCAGTTTTTGTTCGCTTCAGGAGGCGCCATGAAAGTCGAGCTTATGAGCAATCTAAAGCGTCAAGCCACGAAGATTCTGGCAGAGCTGAAAGTGACAAAGGAACCGGTACTCATCACCGAGCACGGTAAACCATCCGCCTATCTGGTCGATGTGCAGCATTACGAGTTTATGCAGCGCCGACTTGAGCTGCTTGAGGGGCTGTCACGAGGGGAGCGTGCTGCACATGAGGGAAGAACGTACAGCCAAAGTGAGGCCAGGGAGAAACGAGCAGTTGGCTGAGATAGTGTGGGCGGAGCCGGCTCTTCCAGCTCCGTCGGAAGCTCCGGGTGCGCATGCTAAAAAGCTGTTAGCCAGACGCGACACATGCGTTTGCCGGTTCGAGGCGTCAAAGCCCAGCAGTGCGCTTTGGCGTTTGATATATAGCAACGACGAGCACCCTGCCAACAACGTTTGGGCCATGGCGAGGCTGGGATTGTTGGAGGTTCTATGGCGGGTTGCCCGGGTAACTCCGCATTCCCACATAACATCCTGCGACGGGCGAGGCCGCCCTACGTCGGGGTTTCGCAGGGCTGGGATTGTTGGAGGTTCTATGGCGGGCTGCCCGAGTAACTCCGCATTCCCACATAGCATTCTGCAGCGGGCGAGGCCGCCCTACGTCGGGGTCACATAGGGCTGAGATTGCCGGGGCGGCGGGCTGCCAGGGAAGCGCTAGGGCTTGCCCAGGGTTTCCACGGCCAGGCCGGGGAAGTCGGTGATGATGCTGTCCACGCCAAAGTCGGCGAGGCGGCGCATCAGGGCCGGTTCGTTGACTGTCCACACCGACACGTGCAGGCCTTGCTGCTGCGCTTTGTGCAGGCGTTCCGGGGTGCACAGCGTCCAGTTCAGAGCGAGCAGGTTGCAGCCGTACTGGCGGGCAACCTTAAGTGGGTCGAGCCAGGCGTATTCCGCCACCAGCCCGCGTGACAGTTCCGGGGCGCGGCGCATCAGTGCGCGCAGTACTTCGCGAGAGCTTGAGGTGACGGTGATCTTGTCCTGCAGGCCGTAGTGCTCGGCCAAACCCTTGATGGCCATGACCATGCGCGCGGCGCGAACCCGCGAGGCGCTTTTCACCTCCAGTTGCCAGTGCTCGAACGGGCAGTGCTCGAACAGGTCTGCCAGGCGTGGAATCGGCGTGGGTTGCGGCCAGCCGGGTCCGCCTTGGCGCGCGTCGTAGGCGTGCAACACCTCGGCGTCGTGCTCGACGACTTTGCCGCGGCGTCCGGTGGTGCGTTTCAGGGTCGGGTCGTGGATCACCATCAACTCGCCGTCCCGGGACAGGTGCAGGTCCAGCTCGCAGCGGGTTACGCCGTGCTCCAGGCACTTCTGGAAACTGGCCAGGGTGTTTTCCGGGGCTTCGCCCTTGGCGCCGCGATGGCCGTAGATCAACGTCATGCTGGATCCTTCAGTACAGACCTGCAGGACCATCAAGTGGCCTGCTAGGGACGTGGTTGGTGGTGCTGCACACTGTCGATGACCCGGTCCGTTTCGAAATACACGGAGAAACCAGGGTAATCCCAGCGGCTGATGGGGGGTTGGCCGACAGCTGGGTGTTGCTGCTCAGGCTGTCCGAAGCGTTGCTTGACGCTGTGTTGCGTTTCGCCCTGCTTGGGCAGTGGCTGGGCGGCGGTGCCTTGCTGGCCAACCGGTACGCTCAAAGTATCGGCCAGACTGGGCAGGGGCAAAAGCAGGGCAAGCAGGAAAAAGAGGCGGGTCATGCGAAAGTCTCATGGCTGTTCGGAGAGTTCGCGGGCCTGACGACGGGCCAGGGCCTGCTTTTGCAGGATATGCCGGGCCAGTAATTGGCGCTGTGCGTCGGTCAACGCTTCGAACTGCGCACCGATCTCGT
Source organism: Pseudomonas sp. B392_1p (assembly GCF_052245235.1). Lineage (NCBI taxonomy): Bacteria > Pseudomonadati > Pseudomonadota > Gammaproteobacteria > Pseudomonadales > Pseudomonadaceae > Pseudomonas > Pseudomonas sp. B392_1p. The sequence goes on along the minus strand of NZ_JBQPXM010000006.1, from coordinate 76,181 downwards.
ATTGGCCATTTTCCTGTAATTGGCAGTGGACCACCCGTGCCCTGAGCAATAAACCCAAGGCTTGGGGCATCAACAGCATGCGCAATGCCAGTTGGGTGTCGCCGGCCAGTGCCTGTTCATGGGTAAAACTGATCCCGTCTTCGCTGAGCATCACCGTCTGCACGTCGCCGAATTCGCCACACACCTGCTGGGCCATGGCCTGGGCGATGAGGTCGACACGCTTGTTGAGCAGCCGCAGGAAGGCGCCCAGGTTGCGGTTCTGGTCGTCGATCTGGCGCAGCAGGTGCTGGGTCTCGTAATCCATCAAGCCCAGCTCGCCCAGCAGGCCGAACAGGGCGGAGTCATCGTGCAGCGGTTGCTGCGTCTCGCTCTGCTCGGCTGAGAGCGGGGTGATTTGCAATGCGACCCGATCTTCGATGCGGTAGTATTCGCGGCGTTCTGCGTCTTGAGTGGGCATGGCGATCCAATAGCAATAAGCGTGAGACGAGTGTAAATCGCACGGTTCAGGCTTGCCAGGCAGACGCGTTTTTCAATGGCTGGTCGCACCGCAATTCGGCGTTGCAGCCAGACATCCTGTAGATTGTCCAGCTTCGTCCGTTTGACTGGAGCCCCTGCGGGCTGCATCAGGCGGCCTGCAATGGATGTTCCTTTTTTCAGCGAACCCGCCCGGCATGTTCAGACCTCTTTCCTTCTATATCGGCACGCGGTACACGCGGGCCAGACGCCGCAGCCACTTTGTTTCGTTCATCTCCCTGACCTCCATGCTCGGCCTCGCGCTCGGCGTGCTGGTGATGATTGTGGTGCTGTCGGTAATGAATGGCTTCGACCATGAGATGCGCCATCGCGTGCTGGGCATGGTGCCCCACGCCAGCCTGGAAACAGGCCAGGCCCTGAATGACTGGCCGCAACTGGCGAGCCAACTGGACGACCAGCCGCAGGTACTGGCGGTGGCCCCCTACACGCAAATGCAGGGGTTGCTGACGCACCAGGGCCAGGTGCAGAAGGTGTTGATCAATGCCGTCGATCCGCGCCTGGAGTCGCAGGTGTCGATCATCGATCAGTTCTTTTTGCCGGGACAGGGCAGTCTCGATGCGCTCAAGCCGGGCGAATTCGGCATCGTTATTGGCGACCGTGCGGCGAAGAAGTTTGGCGTGGGCCTGGGCGACAAGTTGACCTTCGTGGCGCCGGAAGTGGCGGTGACGCCGGCCGGCATGTTCCCGCGCATGAAACGCTTCACGGTGGTTGGCATCTTCCATGTGGGTGCCGGTGAAATCGATGGCTTTGTGGCCATGACCCATATCGAGGATGCGGCACGTCTGAAACGCTGGCGCACCGATCAGGTACAGGGGCTGCGTCTCAAGCTCGATGATCTATTCCAGGCGCCGCGTCTGGCCTGGTCATTGGCCATGCAGTTGGGCGATGACTTCTACGCCCAGGACTGGACCCGCACCCACGGCAATCTGTACCAAGCGATCCGTATGGAAAAGGCGATCATTGGCCTGCTGTTGCTGCTGATTGTTGCGGTGGCGGCGTTCAACATCATTTCCACTCTGGTGATGGTGGTCACCGACAAGAAATCCGATATCGCCATTTTGCGCACCCTGGGCGCGACGCCCGGTCAGATCATGGCGATTTTCATGGTGCAGGGCACGGTGATCGGCGTGGTCGGCACCTTGATCGGCGCGTTGCTGGGCATTTTCGCTGCGCTGAATATCAGCAGCTGGATTGCCGCTCTGGAGCGCCTGATGGGGCACAAATTTCTCAGTGCCGAGGTGTACTTCATCGATTACCTGCCATCCCAGTTGCTGGCCGCCGATGTGGTGCTGGTCTGCGCCTCGGCGTTGATCCTGAGTTTCCTCGCCACCCTTTATCCTGCCTGGCGTGCGGCGCGCACCCAGCCTGCGGAGGCTTTGCGTTATGAGTGAGAAGGCAGTCCTGAGTTGCCGCAACCTGGGCAAGCGTTACGAGGAAGGTCCGCAATCGGTCGAGGTGTTGGCCGATGTGCAACTGGAGCTGCATCCGGGCGAGCGTATCGCCATCGTCGGCAGCTCCGGTTCGGGCAAGAGCACCTTGCTCAACCTGCTTGGCGGCCTGGATACGCCCAGCCATGGCAGTGTCTGGCTGGCCGGCGAAGAGCTTTCGGCGCTGGGTGAAAAGGCGCGTGGGCTGTTGCGCAACCGGGCGCTGGGATTCGTGTACCAGTTTCACCATTTGCTGCCCGAGTTCACCGCCCTGGAAAACGTCTGCATGCCGCTGTTGATCGGTTCTACGCCGATCCCCGAAGCGCGCCAGCGCGCCAGTGCGCTGCTGGAGCGGGTCGGCCTCGGGCATAGACTCAGCCATAAACCGTCCGAGCTGTCCGGCGGCGAACGCCAGCGTGTGGCCATTGCCCGGGCGCTGATCAACCAGCCGGCCTTGGTGTTGCTCGACGAGCCCACCGGCAACCTCGACCATCACACTGCCCAGGGCATTCAGGAATTGATGCTGGAGCTGAGCAGCTCGCTGCGTACCGCGTTCCTGATCGTCACCCACGACATGCAACTGGCGCGGCAGATGGATCGGGTGCTGCGCCTGGACGACGGCCGCCTGGTGGCGGAGTAAGGGCGACCATGTTCAGACCTCTACCGCTGTTCATCGGCACCCGCTACACGCGGGCCAAACGCCGTAATCACTACATTTCCTTTATTTCGCTGACCTCGATGATCGGCCTGGCGCTCGGCGTGCTGGCAATGATCGTGGTGCTGTCGGTCATGAACGGCTTCCAGAAGGAAATGAGCGGGCGCATTCTCGGCATGGTGCCCCATGCCGCGCTGTCGGCCGAGCAGCCGCTGAACGACTGGCAGACGGTTGCCGAGCAGGTGTTGCAGCATCCCGAGGTCAACGCGGCAGTACCGCTGAGCGAGCTGGAGGGCATGCTCACCTACAAGGGCGCCATGCAGCCGATTCAGATCAATGGCATCGACCCGGCGCTGGAGCCGCAGGTGTCGATCATCGGCGCGCACATGGTGCGCGGACGCCTGACGGATCTGCAGCCGGGCGAGTTCGGGGTGGTGCTGGGTGAGCTGTCCGCGCGGCGTTTCGGTGTGCGAGTCGGCGACAAGCTGACGCTGATCGTGCCGGAAGCCACGAACTCCGCTTCGGGTATCACGCCGCGCATGCAGCGCCTCAATGTGGTGGGCATCTTCAAGGTCGGCGCCGAGCTGGATGGCTCGTTGGCGCTGATCCACATCGCCGATGCCGGCACGATTCTCAAGTTGCAGCCGGGCCAGGTGCAGAGCGTGCGTATCGCCGTGAACGACCTGTACCTGGCGCCGCAGATCTCCACGGCGTTGGCGACCTCGCTGGGCGCAGGCTATCGCGCCACCGACTGGACCCACACTCAGGGCAGCCTGTTCAGCGCGATGCAGATGGAAAAGACCATGATTGGCCTGTTGTTGCTGCTGATCATCGCGGTGGCGGCGTTCAATATCATCGCCACGCTGATCATGGTGGTGGCTGACAAGCGCACCGATATCGCTATCTTGCGCACCTTGGGCGCCACGCCCGGGCAGATCATGGCCACCTTCATGGTTCAGGGCACGGTGATTGGCATTATCGGCACGGTGATCGGCGCGGTGTTGGGCGTGCTGGCGGCGCTGAATGTCAGTGAGTTGGTGGGATGGGTGGAGCGTCTGAGCGGCCAGCAGATTCTCAGTTCGGACATCTATTACGTCAGTTACCTGCCCTCCGACCTGCAAGCGCTGGACGTAGTGCTGATCTGCACCGCAGCGCTGATCCTGAGTTTCCTGGCTACCCTGTACCCAGCCTGGCGCGCGGCACGTACCCAGCCGGCCGAGGCCTTGCGCTACGAATAAGCGCCAGACGCGGGCCGCGTAGGGCGGCCCGCCGTTAAGCAATAAGACCCACGGAATCCGTAGGGCGGCCTCGCCCGTCGCACGGTGTCGAGGTCGTTGGCGCGGTGATTTTCGGGCAGCCCGCCGTTTTTTGCATCGCCCGAACTGTAGTCATAACCGCTTCGAACACTTGAGCCGGCCGCAGGACGCCGCCGGCGTTGGCGGAGTCATCATGCATGCGCACAGGGATGCTTGCGCTCGCTCTGGGTCTGCTGACCCTGCGTTTTCTTCCGGCATTGCCGGACGCGTCCTGGTTGCTTGCCGGATTCGTCCTCGGGCTGCTGCTGTTACCCTTTCGCAGTTATCCGCTGGGGCTGTTCTGCCTTGGACTGGTGTGGGCCTGCTGGTCGGCGCAGTGGGCGCTCGATGACCGCCTGGCGCCCGCTTTCGATGGCCGCACATTGTGGCTGGAAGGACAGGTGGTCGGGCTGCCTGAACACCGGGATGGCGTGGTGCGTTTCGAGTTGCGCGACGCGGTTTCCCGGCGCGGCGCGTTGCCCAGCCGGCTGCGTCTGGCCTGGCATGGCGGCCCGCCTGTACAGGCCGGCGAGCGCTGGCGGCTGGCGGTCAATCTCAAGCGTCCCCATAGCCTGGTCAATCCCCACGGATTCGATTACGAGGCTTGGCTGTTGGCCAAACGCATCGGTGCGACGGGTTCGGTCAAGGCGGGCGAGCGCCAAGCGGTTACCCAAGGCCTGAGCGCCTGGCGCGACAGCTTGCGCCAACGTCTGCTGGCGATGCCGGCTTTCGGACGCGAAGGTGGACTGGTCGCTTTGGTGCTGGGCGATGGTTCTGGGTTGACGCATACCGATTGGGGCCTGCTACGCGACACCGGCACGGTGCATTTGATGGTGATCTCCGGCCAGCATATTGGCCTGCTGGCGATGCTGGTTTACGGCCTGGTTGCTGGGCTTGCGCGCAGGGGGCTCTGGCCGCGAGCGCTGCCCTGGCTGCCGTGGGCGTGCGGCCTGGCCCTGGCCGCGGCGCTGTTGTACGGGCTGCTGGCCGGGTTTGAAGTGCCGGTGCGGCGCGCCTGTGTGATGCTGGCCGTGGTGCTGCTCTGGCGCCTGCGTTTTCGACACCTAGGTTTCTGGTCGCCCTTGCTGGCGGCGTTGGTGATCGTCCTGCTCGCCGAACCGCTGGCCAGTCTGCAAGCGGGCTTCTGGTTGTCCTTTGCTGCCGTGGCGGTGTTGATCCTGGTGTTCAGTGGCCGCCTGGGTGCCTGGAGTGCCTGGCGCACTCTGGGCCGGGCGCAGTGGACCGTGGCCATCGGCCTGTTGCCGGTACTGCTGGCGCTGAGCCTGCCGGTGAGTGCCAGCGGGCCGCTGGCCAATCTGATCGCCGTGCCCTGGGTAAGCCTGGCGGTGGTGCCCCTGGCCTTGCTCGCGACCCTGCTGTTGCCGCTGCCCTTCGTGGCGGAAGGGCTGTGGTGGCTGGCCGGGGGATTATTGGAATTGCTGCTCGTAATCCTGGCCGTGATTGCCGAGTGGCTGCCGGCCTGGCTGGGCAGGTATGTTCCGGTGTGGGCCTGGTTGCTCGGTGTCTTGGGCGCAACGTTGCTACTCCTGCCGGGCGCCGTCCCGCTGCGTTGGCTCGGCATCCCCTTGCTACTGGTGCTGATCGCTCCGCCGCGTGACGAGGTGCCGGCAGGGCGTGCCCATGTCTGGTTGCTGGATGTCGGTCAGGGGCTGTCCGTGCTGGTGCGCACGCGCGAGCATGCCTTGCTGTATGACACCGGTGCGCGCTTCGGTGATTTCGATCTGGGCGAGCGCGTGGTCGTGCCCTCGTTGCGCACATTAGGCATCCAGCGCCTGGATGCACTGCTGCTCAGCCATGCCGATAACGATCATGCCGGCGGCGCACAGGCGGTGATCGACGGGGTGCCGGTGGACAAGGTGCTCAGTGGCGAATCCCACAACCTGCCGGCAGCGTTGCAGGCTGGGCCTTGTCAGAGCGGCGAAACCTGGAACTGGGATGGCGTGCGGTTTCGGCTGTGGCGTTGGCCGCAAGCGCACTCGGGCAATGCCGCCTCTTGTGTGCTGATGGTCGAAGCCGGTGGCGAGCGCCTGTTGTTAACCGGCGATATCGACGCGCGGGTGGAGGCTGCGTTGCTCGCTTCAGACTGGGCCCCGCGCGCCGAGTGGTTGCTGGCGCCCCATCATGGCAGCCGGTTCTCATCCAGCGTGCGTTTCATCCAGGGCGTGGCACCCACCGCGGTGCTATTTGCGCGGGGCGCCCATAACGCCTTCGGGCATCCTCATCCGTCAGTCGTAGAGCGTTACCGGCAACACGACGTGCAGATCCACGACACTGCTCTCGAGGGTGCTCTGCGCATTGAGCTAGGCGCGTTTGCGCCGCCGCGAGCATTGCGACAGGAAGCGCGTTTCTGGCGGGAAAAATGAGAAGCTCGGCGGTCGGCGTGACCGTGTCCCTATGCTAGAGTGAGCCACTTTTTTGGAGGGGATCGCCACCGTGTGGGAGTTGGTAAAGTCAGGCGGCTGGATCATGCTGCCGATCATTCTGTGTTCCGTGATGGCCGTGGCCATTATCATCGAGCGGTTCTGGACGCTGCGGCCGAGCCGCGTCACGCCTCCCCATCTGCTCGGGCTGGTCTGGCGCTGGATCAAGGAAAAAAAGCTGACCAGCGAACGTCTCAAGGAACTGCGCGCCCACTCGCCGCTGGGCGTGATCCTCGCTGCCGGACTGGCCAACTCCAAGCATGGCCGCGAGATCATGAAGGAATGCATTGAGGAAGCCGCAGCGCGGGTCGTTCATGATTTGGAACGCTACCTCAATGCCCTGGGCACTATCGCCGGTATCGCACCCTTGCTGGGCTTGCTCGGCACGGTACTGGGCATGATTGAAATCTTCAGCTCGTTCATGGGTTCGGGCATGGCCAACGCCCCGCAGCTGGCGGGCGGTATCGCCAAGGCCTTGATCACCACGGCGGCCGGCCTGATCGTCGCGATCCCGGCGCTGTTCTTCCACCGTTTCCTGCAGCGTCGCGTTGATGAGCTGGTGATGGGCATGGAACAGGAAGCCATCAAGCTGGTGGAGGTGGTGCAGGGCGACCGTAATGTCGACCTGGCCGAGACGCCTGCTTCCAGCAAGCGCGAGGTTAAAAAGGCGTGAAGTTCCGGCGCAAACGACAGGATAACGTCGAGATCGGCCTGGCGCCGCTGATCGACGTGGTATTCATCCTGCTGCTGTTTTTTGTTGTCACTACGACCTTCACCCGCGAGACGCAGCTGCAGGTTGACTTGCCTGAGGCGGTCAGCGGTACACCGCCGCCAGCGTCCGAGCTCAAGCCCCTAGAAGTGGTGATTGGCGCCGACGGCAGCTTTTCGGTGAATGGCCAGGCGCTGGTGAAAAACGACCTGAACAGTCTGATGACATCGCTGCAGCGGGAATCCGAAGGGGATAGCAGCTTGCCGCTGACCATCAGTGCGGACAGCAAGACACCGCACCAGGCGGTGATCACCGCCATGGACGCGGCCGGTAAGCTGGGCTTTGCCCACCTGCGCATCACCACTGTCGAGGCCCAGGCGGAACCGCGCTGATGGCGCTGGCGGATCGACTGCTCTCGGCCTGGTACCGAGGGCATCCCGGCCTGGCGCTGCTGCGTCCCCTGGAGGCGCTGTATCGCCGTGTGGTGGAGCGCAAGCGGGCCGCCTTCCTGGCCGGTGAGGGCGAGATCTACCGCTCGCCAGTGCCGGTCATCGTGGTGGGCAACATCACCGTGGGCGGCACGGGCAAGACGCCAATGATTCTCTGGCTGATCGACCATTGCCGCGCGCGCGGCCTGCGTGTCGGTGTGGTCAGTCGCGGCTACGGTGCCAAGCCGCCCAGTTGGCCATGGCGTGTCACCGCCGAGCAGCCGGCTAGTGAAGCCGGAGACGAGCCGTCCCTGATTGTCCGGCGTACCGGCGTGCCGCTGGTGATCGACCCGGATCGTCCGCGCGCGGTGCGTGCGTTGCTGGAGCAGGAGGCGCTGGATGTCATTCTCTGTGACGATGGCTTGCAGCACTATCGCCTGGCCCGAGACCTTGAACTGGTGCTGATCGATGCGGCCCGTGGCCTGGGCAATCGGCGCTGCCTGCCCGCGGGCCCGCTGCGCGAGCCGGTCGAACGTCTGGCCAGCGTCGATGCGCTGCTTTACAACGGGGCCGTGGCGGATGAGCCGGACGGCTACGCCTTTACCCTGACTCCGACCGAGCTGGTGCGTGTGGCCAATGGCGAACGGCGACCCTTGAACCATTTTCCAGCCGGGCAAGCCCTGCATGCGGTGGCCGGCATCGGCAACCCGCAACGTTTCTTCGCCACCCTCGAAGCGCTAAACTGGCGGCCGATTCCGCATGCCTTCGCCGACCATGCGCAGTACAGCGCCGAGCAGTTACGATTCAGCCCGTCGTTGCCGCTGCTGATGACCGAAAAAGATGCGGTCAAATGCCGTGACTTTGCCGCCGACGACTGGTGGTACCTGGCCGTCGATGTTAAGCCTTCACCGGCCTTCGTCGACTGGTTCGATGAGCAACTGGCACGCCTGCTACCCGACCGCTGAGGCGCTACGCACAAGGCTGGCGGGCGGTGGCTTTTCCCTGTTCTTGAGGATTTCCCGATGGACCCGAAACTGCTCGATATCCTGGCCTGCCCCGTGTGCAAGGGCCCACTGCAGCTCAGCACTGACAAGACCGAACTGATCAGCAAGGGCGCCGGGCTTGCCTACCCAATTCGCGACGGCATTCCGGTCATGCTGGAAAGCGAAGCCCGCACCCTCACCGTCGACGAGCGTCTGGATAAATGAGCCAGGCCTATACCGTCGTCATTCCCGCCCGCTATGCCTCCAGCCGCCTGCCTGGCAAGCCGCTGCAAGACATCGCCGGCAAGCCGATGATCCAGCACGTCTGGGAACAGGCCAGCAAAAGTACCGCGCAGCAAGTGGTCGTGGCGACTGACGATGCGCGTATCGTGGCGGCCTGTGAAGGGTTTGGCGCCCAGGTGGTGATGACCCGCGCCGACCATAACTCAGGCACCGATCGCCTGGCCGAAGTGGCCAGCCAGTTGGGCTTGGCCGCCGATGCCATTGTGGTCAACGTGCAGGGTGACGAGCCGCTGATTCCGCCGGCGATCATTGATCAGGTGGCACGCAATCTGGCGGCTCATCCGCAGGCTGGCATCGCCACTCTGGCCGAGCCGATCAGCGACATCGAGGCGCTGTTTAATCCCAACGTGGTCAAAGTGGTCAGCGACAAAACCGGCCTGGCCCTGACCTTTTCCCGCGCACCGATTGCCTGGGCACGTGATGCCTTTGCGCAGAGCCGCGAAACGTTACCGGCCAATGTGCCCTGGCGTCGACACATCGGTATTTATGCCTACCGTGCGGGTTTTCTGCAGGATTTCGTCGCCTGGGGCCCATGCTGGCTGGAAGACACAGAGTGCCTGGAGCAATTGCGTGCCCTTTGGCATGGCGTGCGCATCCATGTCGACGATGCGCTGGAAGCGCCGCCCGCGGGCGTGGATACCGCTGAAGATCTGGAGCGCGTGCGGCGCATTCTGGGAGCGTGATAATGAAGGTCTTGTTTGTCTGCATGGGTAATATCTGCCGCTCGCCAACCGCCGAAGGCGTGTTTCGTCATCGCGTGCGTGCAGCGGGACTGGAATCGCGCATCGTCATCGACTCGGCCGGTACCGAGGAGTGGCATGCTGGCAAGGCGCCGGATCGACGCTCCAGTCAGGCTGCCGCGCGGCGCGGCTATGACCTCACCGCCCAGCGGGCACGTCAGGTGGAGGCAGAGGATTTTCAGCGCTTCGACCTGATTCTGGCCATGGACCATGACAACTTGATACGCCTGCGCGCGGCGCGGCCTGAGCAAGCCAGTGCCGAGATGGACCTGCTGCTGCGCCGCTACGGCCTGGGCGAAATCGTCCCCGATCCCTATTACGGGGGCGACGAGGGGTTTGAGCATGTTCTTGATCTGCTTGAGCAGGCCGCCGATGCCTTGCTCGACGAAATCAAGGGGCGGCTGTGAGTCTACTGCTCAAGGAGCATCTGTCTCTCAAACCTTTCAATACCTTTGGCGTGGATGTCTGCGCGCAGTTGTTCGCCGAGGCCCATGACGAAGCGCACGTGCGCGAAGCGCTAGCACTGGCCGCGCAGCGCGCACTGCCGCTGTTGGTCATTGGCGGTGGCAGCAACTTGCTGCTAACCAAGGATGTAGAAGCGCTGGTGCTGCGCATGGCCAGTCTTGGCCGACGCATATTGAGTGATGATGACCAGCGCGTGGTGGTCGAAGCCGAAGCCGGTGAGCCCTGGCATCCCTTCGTCCTATGGACACTGGAGCAGGGCTTGGTCGGCCTGGAAAACCTCAGCTTGATCCCTGGCACGGTGGGCGCTGCGCCGATGCAGAACATCGGTGCCTACGGGGTGGAGATCAAGGATGTGTTCGCCGGCTTGACTGCGCTTGACCGAGAAACCGGCGAGGTGCGCGACTTTGCCTTGGAAGACTGCGCATTCGGCTATCGCGACAGCCTGTTCAAGCAACAGCCTGGCCGCTGGCTGATCCTGCGGGTGCGCTTTGTTCTTCAGCGTCACTCAACCCTGCACCTGGACTACGGCCCGATTCGTCAGCGACTGGAGGCGCAAGGGGTCCAGGCGCCTACGGCGCTGGATGTCAGCCGGGCGGTATGTGAAATACGCAGTGAAAAACTGCCCGATCCGGCGCGTCTGGGCAATGCCGGCAGCTTTTTCAAGAATCCTCTGGTGGCGGCTTCCCTGGCCGAACGACTACGCGCTGAGCATCCCGATCTGGTGGCTTATCCGGCTGCGAATGAGCAAGTGAAGCTGGCGGCCGGCTGGTTGATCGAACGAGCTGGCTGGAAGGGGTTTCGCGACGGTGACGCCGGTGTCCATGCACACCAAGCGCTGGTGCTGGTCAATTATGGTCAAGCCACCGGTAGTCAATTGCTGAGCCTGGCACGGCGCATACAGGCGGATATCACTACGAAATTCGGCGTGACACTGGAAATCGAGCCGAACGTTCTTTGAGCGTGGGGCGACGCCGTGGTTGCGGAGGTTAACAGCAGAGTAGGGCACCGTCGCTCACTCCAGGCAGCAGGGCTCAAAGCACAAGGTTGAGCGGGCACCCCGCCGGCGGCGTTAGCTTCATGGTGGGTTGCCCGGGCGATTTCGTATTCCCTTCCCTACACCGCGGTGTTGTTTCGAAAAAAGTGGCGCGTGCTGATTGATCTCCGCCCAATAAAAAGGGGATGCCACTGGCATCCCCTTTTTATTTCAGCCTAAGAATCAGGCCTGCGGCTTGGCGGTCTCGTCGGTTTCTGGCGACTTGTCTACCTCTGGCGCGTCCTGTGCTTCAACGATTGTCTCGGCTTCGGCTTCGGCTTCGGCTTCGGCTTCGGCTTCCTGGGCCTGGCTCTCAACTGTTTTGGCGACGGGCTCGACCGTTTCGTTCAAGGCAGTTTCAGCTTGCTGAATCACCGGTGCTTCAGCAACCACTGGCTCAGCCGGAGCCGGAGCCGGAGCCGGAGCTTCGCTTGCAGCCGCAGCTTCAGTCTCGGCAGCTTCGCGAGCCAGACGTTCGGCTTCGCGCTGACGGCGACGCACTTCACGCGGGTCGTTGGGCGCACGGCCGCTGGTGACCGGAGCGGGTGTAACGACCGGAGCTTCCACTGCAGGCGTCGGGGCTGGTTCAACCACTTCGCTGACAGCAGGTGTTTCGGCTTCGACAGCGACAGGTGCAGGTGTCGGAGCAGGAGCAGCTTCGGCAACCGGCTCGACAGCGGCGGGAGGAGTGACCTCTGCCGGGGCGGCAGGTTGCTCGATGCTGATTTCAGGCTCGGCGGCCGCAACCTTGCTATCGCTCAGGCTGGCGCCGTTATCGCTGGACTGTTCGGCAGCTGGCATTTCACCGCTCGGTGTCAGCTCGGCAACAGCGACCACATCTGGGGTAGCTTCGACGGCCTGGTTGGCCAGTGCTCCGGCAACAGCGGCAGCGGCAATCATGGCACCTTCGCTCGGTGCGTTTTCGCTGCTTTCCTGGCCTTCGCTGGTCTCGATCAGGTTGCCGTTGGCATCACGCTGACGCTCGCGACGGTTGCTGCGACGACGCTGGCCACGGGAGCGGCGACGAGGACGCTCGCCATCCTGACCATCCTGCTGATCTTCGAATTGCTCTTCGGTATTCAGTACTTCTTCGTCGACCTGCTCGACCGGAGCGCTGCGTGGCTTGCGCTCTTCGCGCGGCTGACGCTCTTCACGAGCGGGGCGCTCGCGGCGCGGCTCTTGAGTGTCGCGTGCTTCACGTGGCTGGCGCTCTTCACGCGGCTCACGGGCTGGACGCTCTTCGCGTGCGCGCTCCTCGCGGGGCTGGCGGTCTTCGCGCGGCTGACGTTCTTCACGGGCCGGGCGCTCGCGACGCTGCTGCTCTTGAGTGTCGCGTGCTTCACGTGGCTGGCGCTCTTCACGCGGCTCACGGGCTGGACGCTCCTCGCGTGGCTTGCGCTCCTCGTCGCGGCGGTTGTTGGTGTCGCGGCCATCACGGCGGCGGTTTTGCTGGCGGCCGGTGCGGCGCTCATCATTGCTGCGCTGCGGGCGTGCGTTAGTGGTTTTTTCGACCGGCTTGGCTGGCTCTTCCTTGCTGGCGAACAGACCGACCAGTGATTTGACCAGGCCCTTGAACAGGCTCGGTGCCGGGGCGCTAACCGGCGCCAGCGATGCAGCGGGGGCGGCATCAACGTGTTCGGGAGCTGGGCGATTACGGCTGACGGTTTTCACCGCAGCTTCCTGGCGGACCAACGATCGGGTGGCGCTGACCGGCTGGACTTCCTCGGCTTCGCTCGGAGCCATTTCGTAGCTGGACTGGCCAGCAAGCAGCTCCGGGCTGTCGTCGCGCAGGCGGATCACCTCGAAGTGCGGGGTCTCCAGGTGCGCGTCAGGCAGGATGTAGATGCGCGTACGGGTGCGCAGTTCGGTCTTGGTGATGGCATTGCGCTTCTCGTTGAGCAGGAAGGCGGCGACCTGGAAGGGAACACGGGCGCGTACTTCGGCGGTGCGGTCCTTCAGCGCTTCTTCTTCGATCAGGCGCAGGATGGCCAGCGAGAGGGATTCGACGTCACGGATGACGCCCTGGCCGTTACAGCGCGGGCAGACGATGCCGCTGGTTTCGCCCAGAGACGGACGCAGACGCTGACGGGACATTTCCAGCAGGCCGAAACGCGAAATGCGGCCGACTTGGACACGAGCGCGGTCGGCTTCCAGAGCTTCGCGAACCTTGTCTTCGACGGCGCGCTGATTTTTCGCCGGCGTCATATCAATGAAGTCGATGACGATCAGACCGCCAATATCACGCAGACGCAGCTGGCGGGCGATTTCCTCAGCCGCTTCCAGGTTGGTCTGCAGGGCGGTTTCTTCGATATCGCCGCCTTTCGTGGCGCGCGCCGAGTTGATGTCGATGGACACCAGGGCTTCGGTCGGATCGATGAAAATGGAGCCGCCCGACGGCAGCTTCACTTCGCGCTGGAAGGCAGTTTCGATTTGGCTTTCGATCTGGAAGCGGTTGAACAGCGGCACGCTGTCTTGGTACAGCTTGATCTTGCTGGCGTACTGCGGCATGACCTGCTGGATGAAGCTCAGTGCTTCTTCCTGGGCCTCGACGCTGTCGATCAGGACTTCGCCGATGTCTTGGCGCAGGTAGTCACGGATCGCGCGGATGATGACATTGCTTTCCTGGTAGATCAGGAAGGGGGCAGCGCGATCCTGGGAGGCATCCTTGATGGCAGCCCACAGTTGGGCCAGGTAGTCCAGGTCCCACTGCAGTTCTTCGCTGGAGCGACCCAGGCCGGCGGTGCGCACGATCAGGCCCATGTCGGCCGGCGCGTTCAGGCCGTTGAGTGCTTCGCGCAGTTCATTGCGCTCTTCGCCTTCGATGCGGCGCGAGATGCCGCCGGCGCGGGGGTTGTTGGGCATCAGCACCAGGTAGCGGCCGGCCAGGCTGATAAAGGTGGTCAGCGCTGCGCCTTTGTTGCCGCGCTCTTCTTTCTCGACCTGGATGATGACTTCCTGACCTTCCTTCAGGACGTCCTTGATGTTGACGCGACCTTCCGGAGCCTTGCTGAAGTATTCGCGAGAGATTTCCTTGAGCGGCAGAAAGCCGTGGCGTTCGGCGCCGAAATCCACGAAGGCAGCTTCGAGACTCGGCTCGACACGGGTGATGCGGCCCTTATAGATGTTGGCCTTTTTCTGTTCGCGCGCTCCCGATTCGATATCGAGGTCGAACAGGCGCTGGCCGTCAACCAGTGCGACACGCAACTCTTCGGGTTGGGTCGCGTTAATCAGCATTCTTTTCATGTAGTACCGTTGGGTTTCCAGGCGGAGGGAAACGGCAATCGGCACACACGACTCTCACGGTCGGTGTCGGCGCGTATCAGCAGTGGTGTAAACACTGCAGTGTCCAGCGAGTACCAACCAGTAGGGTCGGGCTCGCGACGACGTCTCCTGCTACAGCTGTAATTGCAGAAGTACTAACTCAGGAGGAGGAATCAACCAGAACGGAAGTGGACGAGAAGCGTCTGTAAAAGCCTGATGCTACACAGTCCGATGGTTGTGCATCTCCACCCACACGTATCCTTTGAAAATCGGGTGCCGCTTACAGAATCCGTAGCGGGTTGTCATTTATCGCGTCCGTAACGTTGGCGGGCGCGCGTCATGGTTCAAGGCTTGGGTTTTAGAGCTTTTCGCGTTCGTGCTGCGATTGGCTCGATGGACGGCCTGACGTCCCGAAAAAAGTTGCTCAAGTGCTGAAGCGGCATTCTTTGCTTCGCTCCCTGACTTGACCGCTTTTGGCGGCGTTCGCGACTATAACAGCTCCCTATTGGTGCTTCAATTGCATTAAAAATTGCTATCATGGCGCCGATGAATACTTCTCTCCCTCCGACTTCCGGCGTTCAGTTGCTCGAAGTCGCGCCGGACCTTGCCGGCCAACGCATCGATAACTTCCTTCGCGCTCAGCTGAAGGGGGTCCCCAAGACATTGATCTATCGCATTTTGCGTAAAGGCGAAGTGCGCGTGAACAAGGGCCGAATCAAGCCTGAATACAAATTGCAGGCTGGCGACATCGTCCGTGTTCCGCCGCTGCGTCTGGCCGAGCGCGACGAGCCGGAGCCTCTGGCGCAGGGGTTGCTGGAGCGCCTTGAGGCTGCAGTTGTCTATGAAGACAAGGCACTGATCGTGCTGAACAAGCCTGCCGGTATCGCCGTGCATGGCGGCAGTGGCCTCAATTACGGTGTGATCGAAGCCTTTCGCCAGATGCGTCCGGATGCCAAGGATATCGAGCTGGTGCATCGCCTGGATCGGGATACCTCGGGCCTGCTGATGATTGCCAAAAAGCGCAGCATGCTGCGGCATCTGCACGAGGCGTTGCGTGGGGATGGGGTGGACAAGCGCTATATGGCCCTGGTGCGCGGTAACTGGCCTGCTGCGAAAAAGAGAGTCAGTGCACCGTTGTTGAAAAATACCCTGCGTTCCGGTGAGCGCATGGTTGAAGTGAATCCCGAGGGCAAGGACGCGCTGACCGAGTTCAAGGTACTGCGCCGCTTCGGTGAGTTCGCCACGCTGATCGAGGCCAGTCCGATCACCGGGCGTACTCATCAGATCCGTGTCCATGCGCTGCATGCCGGGCACGCGATTGCTGGAGATTCCAAGTATGGTGATGAAGACTTCACCCGGGAAATTCGTGAGCTGGGCGGCAAGCGGCTGTTCCTGCATGCCTATGCCTTGCGGATCACCTTGCCGGACGGCGCCGCGCTGAGCCTGGAGGCGCCTGTCGATGCCATGTGGGCGAAGGCGCTGGAGCGTCTCGGTGCCTGACTACGAGTTGTTGGTGTTCGATTGGGACGGCACGCTGGTGGATTCGGTGGCGCGCATTGTCGAATCGGTGCGCGTCGCGGCCGATGTGTGCGGTTTGCAACAGCTCGATGAGGCGCCGATCAGGGGCATCATTGGTCTTGGTTTGCCCGAAGCGATTGCGACGCTGTATCCGGAGTCGGCTGACGGGCAGATGATTGAGCGCTTTCGCACGATCTATGCTGAGCATTATGTAGCGCTGGAAGCGGAGCCTACGGCGTTGTTTCCGGGTGTGGCGGACGGTCTTGAGGCGCTACGCGTAGCGGGCTATCGGTTGGCGGTTGCCACCGGTAAAAGCCGCCGCGGCCTGCAGCGGGTTTTGGCCGGGCGGGGATGGGACAGTTATTTTGAAATCACCCGTTGCGCTGATGAAACGGCCAGCAAGCCCGATCCGCTGATGCTGCGGGAAATTCTCGAATACTGCAGTGTGTCACCGCAGCGTGCCCTGATGATCGGAGATTCTTCCTTTGATTTGCAAATGGCTCGGCACGCCGGCATGGATTCGGTTGCGGTGGGCTATGGTGCTCAATCTTTGCAATGCTTGCAGGCGTTTGAGCCTCGATGGGCAATCATGAGTTTTGCCGAGTTGCTTGACTGGCTGTTGCCGGTTGGCCCGGCGTTGACTGAGGTGGGTGTGTATGGCGGATGAATGGAAAGCGCCCGACGAAAAGGCTGATGACAAAAGCTGGAAGTTGCTGGAAAAAGCCGTGCTGGCCGGTGTGCAGGAGCAGCGTCGATCGCGGCGCTGGGGCATCTTTTTCAAGTCGCTGACTTTTTTGTATCTGTTCGGGGCTTTGGCATTGTTTTCGCCTTTGCTGGATCGCCAAAAAGGAGCGGTGGGCGGAGGTGCTCACACTGCGTTGATCGAAGTGCGCGGCATGATCGCGGATCAGGAAAATGCCAGTGCGGATAATCTTGTCGGCAGCCTGCGGGCAGCTTTCAAGGATGCGGGCACCCGTGGGGTGATCATGCGCATTAACAGTCCGGGTGGCAGTCCGGTGCAGTCGGGCTATGTCTATGACGAAATTCGCCGCTTGCGAGGCGAGTACCCAAATATCAAGCTGTATGCCGTGATCACCGATCTTGGGGCTTCTGGTGCGTATTACATCGCCAGCGCTGCCGATGAAATCTATGCCGACAAATCCAGCCTGGTGGGTTCCATTGGGGTGACGGCGGCGGGCTTCGGCTTCGTGGGGGTCATGGAAAAGCTGGGTGTTGATCGCCGCTTGTATACCGCAGGCGAGCACAAGGCGTTCCTGGATCCGTTCCAGCCCGCCAAGCCGGAAGAAACCGCCTTTTGGCAGGAGGTGCTGCAAACTACGCACCGTCAGTTCATTGAGAGTGTGAAGCAAGGGCGCGGCGAGCGTCTGAAGGATGAGGAGCATCCAGAACTGTTTTCCGGTCTGGTGTGGTCCGGAGAGCAGGCGGTGGAGCTGGGGTTGGTGGATGGTCTGGCGAGCAGCAGCCAGATCGCCCGAGAGGTGATTGGCGAAGAGCGAATCGTTGACTTCACACTCCAAGAAACTGCGTTCGATCGCTTCGCCAAGAAATTGGGTGCGGGCGTGGCTGAGCACGTGGCGCTGTGGATGGGTTTTCAGGGGCCCGTGCTTAGGTAGTCGCCGCGGATTGAATGCTCGCGGGGTGGGTGTGAGTCGCGCCGACCCCGCGTCTGGTTTTCCTATTCCTGGTTCGAGCTCGTATCTCAGGGGAGCTCTACTCCTTCCTTTAATAGCATGTCCACCAGGCGGATCAGCGGCAGGCCGACAAGGCTGGTGCTGTCACTTCCTTCGGTGCTGCGGAACAGGCTAATACCCAAGCCTTCGGCCTTGAAGCTTCCAGCGCAGTCGTAGGGTTGCTCGATTTGCAGGTACCGTTCGATGCGCTGTTCGTCCAGTTCGCGAAAATGCACGGTGAACGGTACGCAGTCGACCTGGCAGTGGCCGTTGCTGCTGTTTAATAAGCACAGGCCGGTCAAAAAGGTCAGGCTGCGATTGCTGGAGTTGAGCAGTTGCTGGCGGGCGCTCTCGAAGTGATGGGGTTTGCCAATGATTTGTCCATCCAGAACGGCAACCTGGTCGGAGCCTATGATCAGGTGGGCGGGATGACTGAGGGCCAGGGCTCTGGCCTTTTGTTCCGCCAGGCGCTGGACCAGTTGCGGGGGGTTTTCCCCAGGCAGGGGTTTTTCGTCGATATCCGGACTGGCGCTGGTGAACGGCAGTCGCAGGCGCGAGAGCAGTTCGCGGCGATAGGACGAGCTGGAAGCAAGCAGCAACGGCAGCATGAGCTTCTCCTTATATAAAGGAGGCGAAGTCTAGCGATTGAGCGGGATCGCGCACAGGCCGAATATCCTTTGACAGGGGCAGGGTAGATCCCTAGAATCTCGCGCCTATGTTGAATGGACCGATTCCACCTCACGTTGACCCACGCAAACTGGCTGATCGCGGCGCTACCCTTGAGGGTGTGTTACAGATCTCCAGCTTGTCGCGTCTTGCTGCGCAACTGGTTGACGACGTTGGCGAAGTGCACACGAAGCTGATCTTCGAGCGCGACGAACGACGTGTACCCGTCATCCATGGCGAGTTTGACGTCGTGGTCAAAATGATTTGCCAGCGCTGTCTGGAAGTCGCTCACTTGCCGATCCACGGCGAATACAACTATGTCGTGGTGAGGGAAGGGGCTGACGAGCAGTCTGTGCCGAAAGGCTATGATGCGCTGGAGGTGGGGGAGGAGCCCCTGGATCTGCTGACTCTGGTCGAGGATGAGCTGTTGCTTTCCTTGCCTATCGTTCCGGTCCATGACCCAGAAATTTGCCAGCAGCCGGCGGGTCTCGATGAGCCTGAGCCGAGCGAGGACGAGGTTCCACGGTCCAACCCGTTCAGCGTACTGGCGCAGTTAAAGCGTGACCCAAACGTTTAGGAGTTAATAAGTTATGGCTGTTCAGCAGAACAAAAAATCCCGTTCCGCGCGTGACATGCGTCGCTCCCATGATGCTCTGGAGCCCAACGCTCTGTCCGTGGAAAAGACCACTGGTGAAGTTCACCTGCGCCACCACGTTTCGCCGGAAGGCGTGTACCGTGGTCGCAAGGTGATCGACAAGGGCGCTGACGAGTAATCCTTGTCCGCTCCGGTCATCGCGATTGATGCAATGGGTGGGGACTTCGGTCCCCACTGCATTGTTCCGGCCAGCCTTGCTTGTCTGGCGGAAATCCCCTCGCTGCATCTGGCCCTTGTCGGCCAATCTACTCTTATCGAAAAGCTGATCGACCGCCAGCCCGGTGTGGATCGCGCGCGCCTGCAAATCGTGCATGCCTCGGAAGTGGTAGCCATGAGCGACCGTCCAGCCCAGGCCTTGCGCGGCAAGCCGGATGCCTCCATGCGAGTGGCACTGGAGATGGTTCGGCAGGGACGTGCCCAGGCCTGTGTCAGTGCCGGTAACACCGGGGCATTGATGGCCTTGTCGCGCTATGTCCTGAAAACCCTGCCGGGTATCGATCGGCCAGCGATGATGGCTGCGCTGCCCACGCGCGCAGGCAGTTGTCATTTGCTCGATCTGGGTGCCAACGTGGATTGCAACGCCGAGCATCTTTACCAGTTCGCGGTCATGGGTTCCGTGGCGGCTGAGACGTTGGGCGTGCGGCGACCACGTGTGGCCCTGCTGAATGTCGGGACCGAGGAGATCAAGGGTAACCAGCAGGTCAAGTTGGCCGCCAGTTTGTTGCGTCAGGCACCAGGACTGAATTTTATCGGCTTTATCGAGGGTGATGGCGTATACCGTGGCGACGCCGATGTGGTGGTCTGCGACGGTTTCGTCGGCAATATCCTGCTCAAATCCAGTGAAGGGTTGGCGGAAATGGTGGCAGAGAAAATCCGCGACCTGTTTTCACGCAACCTGGCCTCGCGCCTGCTGGGTGCGGTAGCGCTGCCACTGCTGCGCAGTCTGCGCGAAGAGCTCAAGCCGGCCACCCATAACGGCGCCAGTTTTCTGGGGTTGCAGGGGGTGGTGGTGAAGAGTCATGGCGGGGCCGCTGAAGATGCTTTCCAGAGTGCGATCCGTCGGGCGCTGGTGGAAATTCATGAAAATCTGCCGCAACGCCTGCATGGTCGCCTGGAGGACTTGCTGCTATAGCTTCTCTGTTGCCTGCGCGAGCGATGTGACTGCGGCGCACAGGTTGTCATCCAATCCTCAGTTTGTTGCGCCAGGTGTGTAGTGGCGTGATGTGTTTTCTGACGACAAGACCACCAAGGGACCGTTTTCATGTCTGTATCCCCCGCATTCGTCTTTCCCGGGCAAGGCTCGCAATCGCTTGGCATGCTCGCCGAACTGGGCGCTCACCAGCGCTCGGTCCTCGACACCTTCAGTGAAGCCTCTGATGCTCTGGGCTATGACCTCTGGGCGTTGATCCAGAACGGCCCGGTTGAGCAACTGAACCAGACAGACAAGACCCAGCCGGCCATTCTGGCGGCTTCCATCGCCTTGTGGCGCCTGTGGCTGGCTGAAGGTGGTGTGCGCCCGGCTTACGTGGCGGGTCACAGTCTGGGTGAGTACTCGGCGCTGGTGGCTGCCGATAGCTTGCCCCTCGCTGCGGCCGTCAAGCTGGTCGAGCTGCGTGGCCAGCTGATGCAGCAGGCTGTACCGGCCGGGCAGGGCGGCATGGCCGCGATTCTCGGCCTGGAAGACGCTGACGTACTGGCGGCCTGCTCCGAAGCGGCCCAGGGCGATGTGGTCAGTGCGGTGAATTTCAATGCGCCCGGCCAGGTGGTGATCGCCGGTTCCGCTGCCGCTGTCGAGCGTGCCATCGAGGCGTGCAAGGCCCGAGGCGCCAAGCGTGCCATGCCCCTGCCGGTCAGCGTGCCGTCGCATTGTGACCTGATGCGCCCGGCTGCCGAGCGTTTTGCCGAGTCCGTGGCAGCCATCGAGTGGCAGGCGCCCAAGATTGCTCTGGTGCAGAACGTCAGCGCCGCGGTCGTCAATGACCTGGAAACCCTCAAGCGCGACTTGCTGGCGCAGCTTTACAGTCCGGTGCGCTGGGTGGAATCGATGCAGAAGCTGGCCGAGTGCGGTGTCACGGCATTGGTTGAATGTGGGCCAGGCAAGGTTCTGTCTGGGCTGAACAAGCGCTGCGTGAAGGGCATCGATACGTACAATCTGGATACCCCCGAGGCATTTGCAGGCGCTCGCGCCGCGCTGGCCTGAAATTAGGAGAAGTGTTTATGAGTCTGCAAGGTAAGGTTGCCCTGGTGACCGGTGCGAGCCGTGGCATTGGCCAGGCCATCGCCCTTGAGCTGGGTCGTCAGGGTGCCGTGGTGATTGGTACCGCGACGTCTGATTCCGGTGCCGAGCGTATTGCCGAAACTCTCAAGAACAACGGTATCGAAGGTGCCGGCCTGGTGCTTGATGTGAGTAACGATGAGTCGGTTGCCACGACCTTGGCGCATATACAGCAACACCTCGGTCAGCCGCTGATCCTCGTCAATAATGCCGGCATCACCCGCGATAACCTGATGATGCGCATGAAAGACGACGAGTGGTTGGATGTCATCAACACCAACTTGAACAGTATTTACCGTTTGTCCAAGTCCGTATTGCGCGGCATGACCAAGGCGCGCTGGGGTCGTATCATCAACGTCGGCTCGGTGGTCGGCGCAATGGGCAATGCAGGGCAAGTCAATTATGCGGCGGCCAAGGCAGGTGTCGAAGGTTTTGGACGGGCGCTGGCCCGTGAAGTGGGGTCGCGCGCGATTACCGTTAACACGGTCGCGCCGGGTTTCATTGACACGGACATGACCCGCGAATTGCCTGAGGCCCAGCGTGATGCCCTGTTGACCCAGATTCCCCTGGGTCGTCTGGGTCAGGCAGAAGAAATTGCCAAGGTGGTGGCCTTCTTGGCATCGGATGGCGCAGCCTACGTAACTGGGGCTACCATCCCGGTCAATGGTGGAATGTACATGTAATGTGACGCCGCGTTAAATGCGCGTGTCATAACGGCTACCGGATTTTGTAAGAGGCTGAAAGGGAAAGTAAGCAGGGCGTATCTGCCGGCGCTTTCTCTTCAGCTTGAAATAACGAAAACGCTTTCTATACACTTACCCGCAGCCCAGCTGTCTGGATTTTTCCATAGGAGTGAAAACTAGGTATGAGCACCATCGAAGAACGCGTCAAGAAAATCGTTGCTGAGCAACTTGGCGTCAAAGCAGAGGAAGTAACCAACAGCGCTTCCTTCGTCGAAGATCTGGGCGCCGACTCTCTTGACACCGTTGAGCTGGTGATGGCTCTGGAAGAGGAATTCGAGACCGAAATCCCGGACGAGCAAGCTGAAAAAATCACCACTGTCCAGGAAGCCATCGACTACGTTACCGCCCACGCGCAGTAATGTAATCGACGTCTTTTGGACGCAGAGAAGCCGCACTGCCTTAACGGGCGTGCGGCTTTTCTTTGGGGAGTCATCTGCTGTTGTGTAAAGTGGCGCTTCGTTGCCCGGCCCCGGGCTTTATGAGGCGGAAGACAACCAGGCAGGCTCCCGGGTTTATCCGTTAGTGAACAAGAGGACAAAACTGTGTCGCGTAGACGTGTCGTGGTCACCGGTATGGGTATGCTTTCGCCGCTGGGCACCGATGTGCCGAGCAGTTGGCAGGGCATTCTGGCTGGCCGCAGCGGCATCGGTCCGCTTGAGCATATGGACCTTTCCGCCTATTCCACCCGCTTTGGTGGTTCGGTCAAGGGGTTCGATGTCGAGGAATATCTCTCGGCCAAGGAAGCCCGAAAACTCGACCTGTTCATTCAATACGGCTTGGCTGCCAGTTTTCAGGCAGTGCGTCATTCCGGCCTGGAGATCACCGACGCCAATCGCGAGCGAGTCGGTGTGGTCATGGGCTCCGGTATCGGTGGCCTGACGAATATCGAGAACAATTGCAAATTACTGTTCGAGCAGGGTCCGCGGCGTATATCGCCATTTTTCGTACCCGGCTCGATCATCAACATGGTGTCCGGTTTTCTGTCGATCCACCTCGGCGCCCAGGGGCCGAACTACGCCATTACCACTGCCTGCACCACAGGCACGCATTCCATCGGCATGGCCGCGCGCAACATCGCTTATGGCGAAGCTGATGTGATGATCGCCGGCGGATCGGAAATGGCCGCCTGTGGCCTGGGTATCGGCGGTTTCGCGGCTGCCCGCGCACTGTCCACTCGCAACGACGATCCGCAGCGTGCCAGCCGCCCGTGGGACAAGAGCCGTGACGGATTCGTACTCTCCGATGGCGCGGGTGCCCTGGTACTCGAAGAGCTGGAGCACGCCAAGGCGCGCGGTGCGACCATCTATGCCGAACTGGTTGGCTTTGGCATGAGTGGCGATGCGTTCCACATGACCTCGCCGCCTGAAGACGGTGCTGGCGCTGCACGCTGCATGACCAATGCGCTGCGCGATGCCGGCTTGAATCCCGACCAGGTGCACTATGTGAATGCCCACGGCACCTCGACCCTGGCCGGCGATCTGGCTGAAGTGCGGGCAATCAAGTCAGTGTTCGGTGAGCATGCCTATCGCTTGGCGGTCAGCTCGACCAAGTCGATGACCGGCCACTTGCTCGGCGCTGCCGGTGCGGTGGAGGCGATCTTCAGCGTGCTGGCGATCCATGAGCAAGTGGCGCCACCGACCATCAACCTCGATGAGGCGGACGAAGGTTGCGATCTGGACTTCGTGCCGGGCGAAGCCCGCTCGATGCCCATCGACGCCGTGGTATCCAACTCCTTTGGGTTTGGCGGCACCAACGGCTCGCTGGTGTTCCGTCGGTTCGCCGATTGATGCTCAGTTGGGTCGATGGCCAACCGGCCGACGGGCTACCGCTCGCCGACCGGGGCCTGGCCTACGGCGATGGATTATTTGAAACCATTGCTGTGCGTCAGGGGCGCCCGACCCTGTTTGAGGCCCATTTGGCCCGTTTGAGCGCCGGCTGCGTGCGTCTGGGCCTTCCCTATGATGAAGAGCTGATCAAAACGGAACTTCAGGCCTTCAGTGCCTTGCTGGGGGAAGGGGTCGCCAAGCTGATTCTGACCCGTGGCGATGGCCGGCGGGGCTATGCGGCCCCCCAACCGGCAACCCCGCGAAGGATCCTGTCGGGCAGCCCGTTACCCTGTTATCCCGAGGCCCATGCCGAACAGGGTGTGCGCCTGTTTCCTTGCGCCACGCGCCTGGCTGAGCAGCCGCTGCTGGCCGGACTCAAGCATCTCAACCGTCTGGAGCAGGTGCTCGCACGCAGCGAGTGGTCTGATGAGCGCTGCGCCGAAGGCCTGATGCGCGACAGTCAGGGCCGAATCATCGAGGCGGTTTTCAGCAACCTGTTTCTGGTCAGCAAAGAAGCGCTGCTGACGCCCAGCCTTGAGCGCTGTGGTGTGGCGGGCGTGATGCGCAGTGTTTTGCTGGAGCAGGCTGCAGCGCTTGGCGTGGCAGTCGCGGTGCGTGATATCTCCTATGCAGAGCTGCTGGCCGCCGACGAAGTATTCGTCTGCAACAGTGTTTATGGCATTTGGCCGGTACGTCATCTGGAACAGCAAAGTTGGCCGGTCGGGCCGGTCACCCGTAAACTGCAGAGCATTGCTCGCACGCTTTTGGAAGTACGATAGTGATACGTAAATTGATGATGCTGCTCAAGGGCGGCCTGCTGCTCGCTGCCTTGCTGGTAGCGTTCGTGTTCTGGCAGCAGCACCAGGCTATCCAGCAACCGTTGCACCTGGACGGTGAGCGCTTGCTGGAGGTGCCGGTGGGGTCGACCCCCGGCGGATTACTGAACCGATTGGAGCGCGAAGGAGTGCTCGAAGGCGCCTTCTGGTTGCGCCAGTATTGGCGCTTCAACCTGGCCGACCAAAGCCTGCACAGCGGCGAGTATCGGATGAGGCCGGGCATGACGGCCCGTGAGCTGCTGGAGCTGTGGATCAAAGGTGAGGTTGTGCAATACAGCCTGACGCTGGTCGAAGGCTGGAATATTCGCCAGGTGCGCACCGCACTGGCCGGCGAGGAAAAACTCAAGCAGACGCTGACGCAACTCAGCGACGAGGACTTGATGCGCGAGCTCGGAGAACCGGGCGTGCACCCCGAAGGACGTTTCTTTCCAGACACCTACCGCTATGTGCGCGGCATGAGTGATCTCGATCTGCTCACTCAAGCCAACAGGCGCCTCAAGCAGGTGCTGGCCGAGGAATGGACGCAACGCGCCGAGGGGCTGCCTTACAAGGACCCCTACCAGGCGCTGATCATGGCGTCGATCATCGAGAAGGAAACCGGTGTGCCGGCAGAGCGCGGCCAGATTGCTGGCGTGTTTGTGCGTCGTCTGTCCAAGGGCATGCGCCTGCAGACTGACCCGACCGTGATCTATGGCATGGGCGAGCTTTACACCGGCAAGATTCGCCGCAGCCACCTGCGTGAAGCGACACCGTACAACACCTATGTGATCAATGGCTTGCCACCGACGCCGATCGCCATGGTCGGACGCGAAGCGATCCATGCCGCCTTGCACCCTGAGGATGGCGACAGTCTGTATTTCGTGGCGCGCGGCGATGGTAGTCATGTGTTCTCGGCCACACTCGAAGCGCATACTCGCGCGGTGCGAGAATTTCAGCTCAAGCGCCGGGCCGACTACCGATCGAGCCCAGCCCCAGTTAGCAAGGACACTCCGTGAGCGGTCTGTTTATCACCTTGGAAGGGCCGGAAGGCGCCGGCAAGAGCACCAACCGCGAGTACCTGGCCGAGCGTCTGCGCAGTGGGGGGTTGCCCGTACTGCTGAGCCGCGAACCGGGCGGCACGCCGCTGGCCGAACGCATTCGCGAACTGCTGCTGGCGCCCAGCGACGAACCGATGGCCAGCGATACTGAGCTGTTATTGATGTTCGCGGCCCGTGCCCAACACTTGCAGCAGGTGATTCGCCCGGCTCTGGCCCAGGGACAGATCGTTATCTGCGACCGCTTTACCGATGCTACCTATGCGTATCAAGGCGGTGGACGGGGTGTAAGCGAGGCGCGTATCGCCCAGCTGGAGACCTTCGTGCAGGGTGATTTGCATCCCGACCTGACCCTGGTGTTCGACTTGCCCGTGGAGGTCGGTCTGGCTCGCGCCGCCGCCCGTGGTCGGCTGGATCGTTTCGAGCAGGAGGGCCGTGGTTTCTTCGAGGCGGTGCGCCAGGCGTACCTGCAGCGTGCCGAATGCCATCCCGAACGTTACCGCATCATCGATGCTTCCCAGCCGCTGGCGGTGGTGCAGCAAACCCTGGATGTATTGGTGCCGCAGGTGCTGGAGCGCGTCCGTGGCTGAGCTGTATCCCTGGCAGGCCGAAGTCTGGCAGCAACTGACCAGCCGAACCCAGCATGCCCATGCCTACCTGCTGCACGGTCCTCAGGGGATTGGCAAGCGCGCGTTGGCCGAGCGTTTCATGGCGTTCCTGCTCTGCCAGCATCCTGTGGCTGGACAGCCCTGTGGCCAATGCAAGGCCTGTCACCTGCTGGCCGCTGGAACCCATCCGGATAATTTCGTTCTCGAACCTGAGGAAGCCGACAAGGCGATCAGGGTCGATCAAGTGCGCCAGTTGGTGGACTTCGTGGTACAGACGGCGCAGCTTGGTGGCCGTAAGGTCCTGCTGCTGGAGCCGGCGGAAGCCATGAACCTGAATGCCGCCAACGCGCTGCTCAAGAGTCTGGAAGAACCCTCCGGCAATACCGTGATGTTGCTGATCAGTCACCTGCCCAGCCGTTTATTGCCGACCATCAAGAGCCGTTGCGTGCAGCAGACCTGCCCGCTTCCGAGCCAGGCACAAAGTCTGGCCTGGCTCGATGAGGCATTGCCGGACGTCACGGCGCCCATTCGCCGTGACTTGCTGGCGCTGGCCGCCGGCTCGCCGCTCAGTGCGCAGCGCCTGCATGCCCAAGGCGTTCTAGAGCAGCGCGCGATGGTGGTCGAGGGTGTAAAAAAACTGATCAAGCGTCAGCAGGGTGCCAGCCAACTGGCCGATGCGTGGAATAGCGTACCGCTGCTGTTGGTGTTCGACTGGTTTTGCGATTGGGCGCAATTGATGCTGCGTTATCAGCTGACCAACGACGAACAGGGGCTGGGCGCGAGCGACATGGCCAAGGTGGTGCAGTACCTGGCCGGCAAGACGCCACAGCCGAAACTGTTGGTCATGCAGGACTGGTTGTTGGCGCAACGCCAGAAGGTGTTGGGTAAAGCCAACCTCAACCGTGCGCTGCTTCTCGAAGCCTTGCTGGTGCAGTGGGCGGCTCTGGTCGAGCGGAGCTAGAATCGGCCACCCATTCGCTCGCTAGGAGTCGTCATGAGCATGCCGCCGAATCTGGGGGCGCGTAACGGCATTCTGTCCCTGACCATCAAGGACAAATCCGTCTTGTACGCCGCCTATATGCCTTTTATCAAAAATGGTGGCTTGTTCATCCCCACCAGCAAGACCTATCAGGTGGGCGATGAGGTGTTCATGCTGCTGAGCCTGATGGACGAGCCGGAAAAACTGCCGGTGGCGGGCAAGGTGGTATGGATCACGCCCAAGGGTGCCCAGGGCAACCGCGCGGCGGGTGTCGGAGTGCAGTTCAACGAAGGCGACAACACCGCGCGCAACAAGATCGAGACCTACCTGGCCGGCGCGCTGAAGTCGGACCGGCCGACGCATACGATGTAAGGCACCCATCGCTTTCGCTACAATGCGCGTCCTTTGTGTCTCGTCGAGTAGCGTTTTCCCATGCTGGTAGATTCCCACTGTCATCTCGATCGTCTGGACCTGACGGCCCATGAGGGTTCCCTCGATGCTGCGCTGGATGCGGCGCGGGCGCGGGGTGTCGGTCATTTTCTGTGCATTGGTATCAGTGCCGACAATGCCGCCACGGTAAAATCTCTGGCGGAGCGCTATGCCGATGTCGACTGCTCCGTGGGTGTGCATCCACTGGATCTGCAAGCCGGGGCGCAGCCCACGCTGGATTGGCTGCTGGGCGAGCTGGAGCATCCCCATGTGGTGGCGATCGGGGAAACCGGGCTGGACTATCACTACCAGCCGGAGAGCGCCGAGGTGCAGCAGGCCTCTTTCCGACTGCACCTGGACGCTGCGCGCATGACCGGCAAGCCGGTCATCGTGCATACCCGAGAAGCCCGCGCCGATACCCTTGAGCTGCTGCGCGAGGCTGCCCTGCCACAGGCGGGTGTATTGCATTGCTTCACCGAAGATTGGGACATGGCCCGGGCGGCCCTGGATCTCGGCTTTTATATTTCGCTCTCGGGGATCGTTACCTTCCGTAATGCCGACGTGCTACGGGATGTGGCCCGTCGCGTGCCGGCCGACCGGCTGCTGGTAGAAACCGACTCGCCCTATCTGGCACCTATTCCCCATCGCGGCAAACCCAACCTGCCGGAATATGTGCGTGACGTGGCGGAGTTCCTCGCGCAGCTGCGCGGCGTTGCTTACGACACCCTGGCGGAACAGACCAGCGAAAATTTTCAGCGCCTGTTTCCCTTGGCGCGTGTCAAGCGTCCATAAAAAAACCCGGTTTCGGGGGAAACCGGGTCAAGACCATTAGGAGTAAAACAAAAAAGGCACGCATTCCAAAGTACCTTCAACCGCTGAGACATTTGGGGGGAAATGCCACAGTGGTGAGGGCAAGTATGGCCAGTACTGCCTGCCTTGCTGATTTACACCGGCTGTTTTTTAAAAGTTTTTGGAATAGATCTTCTGCTTCTAAGACCTTACCCGTCTGCCAGCTGGCTTAGCAGCGTTAGGGTTTCGTCGAGAACCCGATCAGCGGTGTAGAAATGAGGCGACAAGCGGATGCCTGCACCTCGTTGGGCACACACGACCTGCTCGGCGGTCAGCCTTTTGAACAGCTCCGCCTGTTGATGCCCTGCCAGGGTGAAATTCACAATGCCGGCACGGCGCTGCGGATTACGCGGGCTGTGGAGCGTAATTCC
Source organism: Pseudomonas sp. B392_1p (assembly GCF_052245235.1). NCBI lineage: Bacteria > Pseudomonadati > Pseudomonadota > Gammaproteobacteria > Pseudomonadales > Pseudomonadaceae > Pseudomonas > Pseudomonas sp. B392_1p. The sequence goes on along the minus strand of NZ_JBQPXM010000006.1, from coordinate 47,427 downwards.
TGAGATACGCAGCAGGCCTTCCTGCAGATGAGTTATCCGGTCGTTCAGGGCATGGCTCACGTTGACCATACCAACCTCTTCCAACAATGACAGACTGGCCTCCAGTGCCATGGCGCCGAGCATGTTCGGGCTACCGCATTCGAAACGCCGCGCGCTGCGTGCCGGTTGCCAGTCCTGGCGCAGATAATCGCTGGGGTGCTCGAGCATGTGCCAGCCATATTCATGCAGCTTCAACTGGTCGCGCAAATCGCTACGGCAATAGAAGACGCCCAAGCCTTCCGGGCCCATCAGCCATTTATGGCCATCGGCCATGGCGAAGGCGCAGTGGCTGGCTTGCACATCGAAGGGTAAGGCGCCCAATTGCTGAATGGCATCCACGCACAGCAGCACGCCACGGCTGTCGCAGCCCTGGCCAAGGCGCGGCAGGTCCAAGTGAAGTCCGCTGGCATATTGCACCGAGCTGATCGATAGCAAGCGGGTGCGCGGTCCGCAGGCTGCGAGCAGGGCGGCTTCCGGGTCCGGGCAGTCAAGGCTGACCTGAATAACCTCCACACCTTGAGAAGCCAGTGCCTGCCAGACCACACGGTTGGAAGGAAACTCTTCGTCGCTGATTACCACCTGATCGCCCGGCCGCCAATCGAGGCCGAAGGCCACGAAAGACAAACCTTCCGAGGTGTTCTTCACCAGGGCGATGTCATTTCGGCTGGGCGCATTGAGCAAACGCTGCAGGCGCTCACGCAGACGCGTTTCGACTTGCAGCCAGTCGGGATAGTCCCGGGCACCGAGCTGACAGTTCTGTTGGGCGAACGCCTGCACGGCCAAGGCGGCGCGTTTGGGCCAGGGTGCGACGGCGGCATGGTTCAAATAACGCAGCCCGTCGGGTTGGGGAAATTCTTCTTGCAGATCAAGCATGAGGGTTGCTCCATACAATTTGCTGCGTGTCAGGCATAATAGCCCGCTTCAAATAGAGCTTATCCAGTCCTTTTATGCAGAAAGAACCCCGCAAGGTCCGTGAATTTCGTCGCCGTGAACAGGAAATTCTTGATACAGCCCTCAAGCTGTTTCTCGAACAGGGCGAGGACAGTGTCACCGTGGAAATGATCGCCGATGCCGTGGGTATTGGTAAGGGCACCATCTACAAGCACTTCAAATCCAAGGCCGAGATCTACCTGCGTCTGATGCTCGACTACGAGCGCGATCTCAACGAGTTGCTGATGTCGGACAACGTCGATCGGGACCGCGAAGCCCTGTCGCGAGCCTATTTCGAGTTTCGCATGCGCGACCCGCAACGCTACCGGCTATTTGATCGCCTGGAAGAAAAGGTGGTTAAAGGCCATCAGCTACCCGATATGATCGAGCAGTTGCACGCGATTCGCGCCTCGAACTTCGAGCGCCTGACGCTGCTGATCAAAGGGCGCATCACCGAAGGCAAGCTGGAAGATGTGCCGCCGTACTTTCACTTCTGTGCGGCCTGGGCGCTGGTGCATGGCGCTGTGGCGCTGTATCACTCGCCGTTCTGGAGCAACGTTCTGGAAGACCAGGAAGGCTTCTTCCAATTTCTCATGGATATCGGCGTGCGCATGGGCAACAAGCGCAAGCGCGACCCGGAATCGCCGGCCAGTTAACGACCTTACCGTCATTCTTTACGCGCTGTCCGCTCGACAACATTCCTGCTGGGCATGGCGCGGAAGCTGCATCGTGCCCTTTTTTGCCGGTTTTCCGGCGCCGGCAGTGGAGAGTCGAGTATGCATAGGTGGGTCATGATGTCGGTGCTGGCAATGGCACTGAGTGGCTGCATGAAGGTCAGTGATATGGCGGGTAGCGCTCGTTATCACCTGGGCGACGTCGGGCTGCTGGACCATAGCGAGACACAGCGTGCCAGCTCCCGGCGCCTGCAAGCCGACTCCTTCATCTATATTGCCCAAAGCCCGTTCATGCCGTCGCCAGAACGCCAGCGGGCCAATGCGGTGGCTGAAGAGGCCTACCGCGGCTTTGTCGAATATTTCCCGCTGGTGCGCCATGCCGACGCGCCGATCGGCTTGCAGCAGGCGCGCGTGCAGGCCATGAACAGTGGGGCGCATTACCTGCTGTATGGCCGACTGGCGGCCGCGGATGACCGTATTGGTACGGTGGGCGAGTGGGAGGATCAGGAATCCCTGAGCCGTCTGGGAGTCGACAGCGGTGTGGTGCAGTTGATGCTGCTGGAAACTGCCACGGGATATCTGGTCGATACCGTGCGCATCCGTCCTCGGGGTGGGCTCTTGACGATGTATGGCACCACGCCGGAGGAGCTGCTCGGGGCGCCGCTGCGCCAGTATGCGCGCAATCTTCTGGGGTTGAACTGAGAGAGGAACGTATTGATGCACAAGAGCGGAAAGGCCACTGATCTGCTTGCCCAGTTACCGGCGGGCGAGCAAAAGGGTTTGCCACCCGTTCACCTGTGGAATCCACCGTTCTGTGGCGACCTCGATATGCGCATCGCGCGGGATGGCACCTGGTTTTACCAGGGGACGCCCATTGGCCGTAAGCCGATGGTCCGCTTGTTCTCCACCATCATTCGCCGCGATGGTGACGATTACTTCCTGGTGACGCCAGTGGAGAAGGTCGGCATCCAGGTCGATGACGCGCCTTTCGTGGCCGTGACGCTGCTGGTAGAAGGTTCAGGCGAACAGCAGATCCTGCGCTTCACCACCAACGTCGACGACGAAGTGGTGGCCGGTCCCGAGCATGCCATGCGGGTCGACCTGAATGAGCAGACCGGCGAGCCGTCTCCCTATCTGCATGTGCGGACCAATCTGCACGCGCTGATTCACCGCAATGTGTTCTATCAGCTGGTGGACCTGGCGGTTGAGCATGAGCTCGACGGTCGCCGCTGGCTGGGTGTGTGGAGCAGCGGTGTGTTCTTCCCCATCGGCCCGGTTTGACCGGCTCGCGCCGGCAGCGCCTCCATAGGTGTTGAGCGCGGCGAGACTAATTGCGAGGCGGTGACGACGGCGAATGTGCTCGCTACGCATCGCCCTTCGGTGACGGCAGGCGCAGCACTACCCGCAAGCCGCCCAGCGGGCTGTCCTGAAACGTCAAGTGACCCTGCCAGGCCTCGAGAGTGTCGCGCACGATAGCCAGCCCCAGGCCATGTCCCGGCATTTGTTCATCCAGCCGAGCGCCGCGGCTGAATAATCGCTCACGCTCCGTCTCGGGAATCCCGGGGCCGTCATCATCGAGGGTGATCAACAGTTCAGCCGGTTCCTGGCGAATGGCCAGGCTCACTTGGTTTGTGGCCCATTTACAGGCGTTATCCAGCAGGTTACCGAGCACCTCCAGGACGTCCTCACGCTCCCAGCGCAGGCGCAGGCCTGGCGGTGCGTCATAGCTGAGGTCGCTCACGTGCGGATGCAGCACGCGCAAGGTGGCCAGCAAGGGGGGTAATTCGGCAGCGCAATCGAAATGCGCAGCGGGCAGGACATCCCGGGCCAGCCGCGCGCGGTTCAACTCGCGGACCAGCCGTTGCTGGATCTGCTCCAGTTGATCCTGCAGCTGGGCGCGTAGCTGTGGGTGGGCATCCAGTTCCGAGCGTGACGCCAGGCTGAGCAGAACGGCCAAAGGCGTTTTCAAGGCGTGACCGAGATTGCCCAGCGCATCGCGCGAACGCTTCAGGCTGTTTTCGGTGTGCTCCAGCAGGCGATTGATCTGAGTAACCAGCGGCTCCAGTTCCTGGGGAGCCGATTGCTCCAGGCGCGCGCGTTGTCCTTGTTGCAATTGCTGGACTTGCTGGCGGGCGTCTTCGAGTGGACGCAGCGCGCGGCGAATGTTCAGGCGCTGCAGGAGCAAAATCAGCAGCAAGGCACCGCAGCCCAGCGCGACGATAAGCCCCTGGGCACGTAGCGAGGCTTGAAGGATCGGCGTGTAATCCTGCGCCACGCTGATGCTCACAGGTTGACCAAAACGCTGGAAGTCGGCGCGGTAGATCAGCAGTTGTTGGCCTTCGGGGCCCTTGACCAGGGCTGGGTTGAGCCCGGCGGTGGATGGCTTTTCGAGGGAATAATCCCATGCCGAGCGTGAGCGCCAGAGTTGGTCGCCCAGGTCGATGCGAAAGTAACTGCCGGACCACGGCCGCTGGTAGCGGGGTGACAGGCGCTGTTCGTTGAGTTGCGGGCCATTGGCACCACGATTCACTGCTGACAGCAGAATCTCCGCTTCTTCGCGCAAATTGCCTTGCAGGTAACGACGCAGGCCAAGATCGAACAGCCAGAGGCTGCTCTGCGCGGTGATCACGCCCACCACCAGCAAGATGCCGAACAGTCCCAGACCCAGGCGGCGCTGGATGGATTTCATCCGCTCAGCCCGACGAAGCGATAGCCTTGCCCGCGGCGCGTCTCGATGATGTTCTTGCCCAGCTTGCGGCGCAGGTGATTGACATGCACTTCGATCACATTTGAGTCCGGCTCGTTTTCTCCATCGTAGAGATGCTCGCTGAGGTGTGATTTGGAGAGCAGGCTGTCTGGCTTGAGCATGAAATAGCGCAACAGGCGGAACTCGGCAGCGGTGAGTTCAATGACCTTGCCCCGCGCGCTGACGCATTGTCGCGACTCGTCGAGCTGCAGACCGGCGACCTCCAGTTGAGGGCTGTTGTCCTTACCATGGGCACGGCGCAGCAAGGCCTGCAGACGTAGAAACAGTTCGTCGGGATGAAAGGGTTTGCCCAGATAGTCATCGGCCCCCGCCTTGAGCCCCTCGATGCGCTCCGCCCAGGAATCCCGGGCGGTGAGAATCAGCACCGGTGTGCTCAGTCCCTGAGTGCGCCATTCGCGCAAGACCTCCAGGCCGGGGCGGCCCGGCAGCCCAAGGTCAAGAATGATCAGATCATAGGGTTCGGACAGGCCCTGATAGGCCGCATCGCGACCGTCGGCCAGCCAATCGACGGCATAACCTTGGCGGGTCAGGCCGGCCAGCAATTCGTCCGCCAGTGGAACGTGGTCTTCGACCAGCAAAAGCCGCATCAGTCTTCCTCGTCTTCCAGTATCTGGCCATCGCGCGCATTTATTTTCAGTTCGCGCACGACGCCTTGGGTCGTTACGAGCTCGACTTCATATACCAGAGTGTTTTTTTTCTCTTCCAGTTCGATGTCCAGTAGGCGGGCGCCCGGGTAACGCCGCAAAACCGGATCCAGAAGTTGCTCCAAAGGAAGAATCTGGCCGGACTCGCGCAGCCGTAGGGCCTCATTCTGATGAATGTCTCGCGCCGTGGCTGTACAGCTAAATAGCAAGGCGCACAGTACAGCGTAAAGAGTCCTGGCGTTCCGACGCCGTTTTGCGGAGGCCGGGGGTAGTTGGCCTCGGCAGTGCGAGCGCGGGGCGGGATATTGCCTAGGTGGGCAGATTTTCATTTTGGTCAGGTATCTGTTTGAAAAAAACCGTGGCCGAGGCTGCACGTTACCGCACTGGACTTAAGCAAAGCTGAAATCGAACCAACATGAGTAGCGCACATGGGATCGGCCGGGTAACAACGGTTCCAAAGGCCGCTACAGGCAGCTGGATCAACGGCATCACCAACAGCGCCCATACTTGTATTGCCAGCCTGAGGAAATGGATGGGCATTACCCAAAGCATGTTCCCGCGTGCCGGCTTGTATGACAGCGAGCAGCCGTGCCCGCTGAACGCACTCAGCGGCACAAACGAAACAGGGCGCTTTCCACTGGAAAGCGCCCTGTTTTTTATTGCGGTATGCCGCTACATCACATGTTGGGGTAGTTCGGGCCGCCTGCGCCCTCGGGTGCTACCCAGGTGATGTTCTGCGCCGGGTCCTTGATGTCGCAGGTCTTGCAGTGCACGCAGTTCTGCGCGTTGATCTGGAAGCGCTTGCTGCCATCGTCGTTGCTGACCACTTCATAAACGCCGGCCGGGCAATAGCGTTGCGCAGGTTCGTCGTATTTCGGCAGGTTCTGCTCGATCGGGATGCTCGGGTCGCTCAGCTTCAGGTGAATCGGCTGGTCTTCCTCGTGGTTGGTGTTGGAGAGGAACACCGAGGACAGTTTGTCGAAGCTCAGCTTGCCGTCCGGTTTCGGGTAGGCAATCTTCTGGCTCTCGGCAGCCGGCTTCAGGGTGGCGTAATCCGGTGTGGTGTCACGCAGAGTGAAGGGGATCTTGCCGCCGAACCAGTTCTGGTCCACGTAGTTGAAGGCGCCGCCCAGCAGCGTGCCGTATTTGTGAATCGCCGGGCCGAAGTTGCGGCTGCGGAACAGTTCGTCGTACAGCCAGCTGGCCTTGAAGGCCTCGACATAATTGTCGAGCTTGTCGCCGCCTTCGCGCCCGGCGGCCAGGGCTTCGGCAATCGCATCCGCGGCCAGCATGCCGGATTTCATGGCGGTGTGGCTGCCTTTGATTTTGGCGAAGTTCAGCGTGCCCAGGTCGCAGCCGATCAGCGCGCCGCCGTCGAACACCATCTTCGGCAGCGAGTTCAGGCCGCCCTTGCAGATGGCGCGGGCGCCGTAGGACACGCGCTTGCCACCTTCCAGGTACTGAGCGATCACTGGGTGATGCTTGTAGCGCTGGAACTCGTCAAACGGCGACAGGTGCGGGTTGGAGTAAGACAGATCGACGATCAGGCCGACCACCACCTGGTTGTTTTCCAAGTGATAAAGGAAGGAGCCGCCCGTGTTTTCGCTGCCGACGATATCCAGCGGCCAGCCGGCGGTATGGACCACCAGACCTTGCTGGTGTTTGGCCGGATCGATGTCCCAGATTTCCTTGATGCCGATGCCGTAGTGCTGGGCGTCGGCTTCCGAGTCCAGGTTATAGCGCTTGGTCAGCTGTTTGCCGATATGACCGCGGCAGCCTTCGGCGAACAGTGTGTACTTGGCACGCAGTTCCATGCCGGGGGTGTACATGCCGTCCTTAGGATTGCCTTCACGGTCCACGCCCAAGTCGCCGGTGATGATCCCGCGCACCACGCCGTTTTCGTCGATCAATGCTTCCTGGGCGGCGAAGCCCGGGTAGATCTCAACGCCCAGGTTCTCGGCCTGCTGAGCCAGCCAGCGGCACAGATTGCCCAGGGAAATGATGTAGTTGCCCTCGTTGTGCATGGTCTTCGGCACAAAAAGATTGGGCAGTTTGCTGGCGCTGGTGGCGCTTCTCAGCATATAAATGTCGTCGCGAACGACGGGAGTGTTCAGCGGGGCGCCGAGTTCCTTCCAGTCCGGGAACAGTTCGTTCAGCGCACGCGGCTCGAAGACAGCGCCGGAGAGAATGTGGGCGCCGACTTCGGAACCCTTTTCGACCACGCAAACGCTGATCTCTTGACCAGCTTCGGCGGCCTTCTGTTTCAGTCGGCAAGCGGCGGACAGGCCCGCGGGGCCGGCGCCGACGATGACGACGTCGAATTCCATGTATTCGCGTTCCACAACGTTCTCCTGCTTCTAGGCTCTTTCGGTATTCTGTGAGCTTTTATAAGGGGAACCGGTCAGTTCCGGTCCAGGGTTGGCGCATTATATCCAGACCCTTCGATGGCTCCAATACAAACGTTTGTTTGAATTTCGTCAAGCCCTGATAGAATCGACGTTAGCGGCCTTCCATGCGCTCGTTTCGCGTATTGACCGGATTGGGTGTTGCGGTCAAGATACGGGCGGTTTGCGGTCGCCGTATGGTTCGACAGTCGGTTCCGGCCGACATGCATCACTCGCCAGGCCGCCTGGCGATATTCTTTTCACCGGAGATAACGAGGAATCCATGAAGGTTCTTGTAGCTGTCAAACGAGTGGTCGACTACAACGTCAAGGTTCGCGTCAAGGCGGACAACTCCGGCGTCGATCTCGCCAACGTCAAGATGTCCATGAACCCCTTCTGCGAAATTGCCGTGGAAGAGGCCGTACGTCTGAAAGAAAAAGGCGTCGTTAGCGAAATTGTTGCCGTTTCCGTAGGGCCGACCGCTGCCCAGGAACAACTGCGTACCGCACTGGCGCTGGGCGCCGACCGTGCCATCCTGGTCGAGTCCGCTGATGAACTGAACTCGCTGGCCGTAGCCAAGCTGTTCAAGGCGATTGTCGACAAGGAGCAGCCGCAACTGGTCATCCTTGGCAAGCAGGCCATCGACAGCGACAACAACCAGACCGGCCAGATGCTTGCCGCATTGACCGGTTACGCGCAGGGCACCTTTGCCTCCAAGGTCGAAGTATCTGGCGACAAGGTCAAGGTCGAGCGTGAAATCGATGGGGGTGCACAAACCGTCGAGTTGAGCCTGCCGGCCATTATCACCACCGACCTGCGTCTGAACGAGCCGCGCTACGCGTCGCTGCCGAACATCATGAAGGCCAAGAAGAAGCCGCTGGAGACCCTGACTCCGGACGCCCTGGGCGTATCTACCGCTTCCACCGTGAAGACCCTGAAGGTTGAAGCGCCGGCTGCACGCAGCGCCGGCATCAAGGTCAAGTCCGTGGCTGAACTGGTCGAGAAACTGAAGAACGAGGCGAAGGTTATCTAATGGCTATCCTGGTTATCGCTGAGCACAACAACGCAGCCCTGGCGGCTGCCACCCTGAATACCGTGGCCGCTGCCGCCAAGATCGGTGGCGACATTCACGTGCTGGTCGCTGGCCAGAACGTGGCGGGTGTGGCCGACGCAGCAGCCAAGGTCGCCGGCGTCAGCAAGGTGCTGGTGGCCGACGATGCCGCCTACGCCAATCAACTGCCGGAAAACGTCGCCCCGCTGATCGCCGAGCTGGGCAAGGGCTACAGCCACGTGCTGGCCGCGGCCACCACCAACGGCAAGAACTACCTGCCGCGCGTGGCCGCCCTGCTGGACGTCGATCAGATTTCCGAAATCATCGCAGTGGAAAGCGCCGACACCTTCCAGCGCCCGATCTACGCCGGCAACGCCATTGCCACTGTGCAGTCCTCGGCCGCCGTCAAGGTGATCACCGTGCGTGCCACCGGCTTCGATCCGGTTGCGGCTGAAGGTGGTTCCGCCGCAATCGAGCAGGTCTCGGGCGCAGGCGATGCGGGCAAGTCGGTATTCGTCGGCGAAGAACTGGCCAAGTCCGACCGTCCGGAACTGACCGCTGCCAAGGTCGTCGTCTCCGGCGGGCGTGGCATGCAGAACGGCGACAACTTCCAGTTGCTCTACAGCCTGGCCGACAAGCTGGGTGCCGCTGTCGGTGCTTCCCGCGCTGCGGTGGACGCAGGCTTCGTACCCAACGACATGCAGGTCGGCCAGACCGGCAAGATCGTCGCGCCGCAGCTGTACATCGCCGTGGGTATCTCCGGTGCCATTCAGCACCTGGCGGGCATGAAGGACTCCAAGGTGATCGTGGCGATCAACAAGGATGAAGAAGCACCGATCTTCCAGGTGGCCGACTATGGCCTGGTTGGCGATCTGTTCGAGATCGTTCCGGAGCTGGAAAAGCTGGTCTGATTCGCTGTAATCACAAAAAACCCGCCTAGTGCGGGTTTTTTTGTGGCGGTCGAAAAAGCCTTGTCCGGCAATGTTAAGCTCCGGTGCGGTTTGTTCTTCTTGAGTGGGCGAGACAGTCATGCCAACACATTTATCCGTATGGCTCGGCGCAATTTGCCTGGCGTTGGTGCCTGGCTGGGCGCTGGGTATGGGCTCTTGCGAGCGTATTGTGGCGACTGGCGTAGCGGGCCAGCCTCCTTATCTGTGGCAGGATCCTGACAATCCTGAGCGATTGATCGGGGCCAGTGCAGAGCTGGTGCAGCTGTTGGCGGATGAGCTGGGGCTGAAAGTTGACATCCTCGCCAGCGCGACTGCCCAGCAGGCGGAGCAGGAAGTCATCAGTGGGCGGGTCGATCTACTGATAAACACCCGCTTGAGCGTGCCTCTGCTGGAGCGCATGGACTTCATCCACCCGCCGTTGCATGAGGCACCCAGTGTGGTCTGGGTAGCAAAGGGGCAGCACTTTGGCTATCTGGATCGGGACGATCTGCGGGGTCGCCAGGGAATTCGTCTGGAGGAAGCGCTCAGTCCGCCTTTTGAGCGTTTTGTGCAAGACGAATTGCAGCTGGATACGGTCCCTGAGTTATCGCTGGCCTGGAGCAGGCTACTCGAAGAGCAAGCTGATTTTCTGCTTTATGAGCGCTATCGCGGCCAGGCAGAGGCAGTGCGCCTGGGCTTGACCGATAAGCTGGAAGTACTCGCGCCTGCCGCCGACACCGTTGGTCTGTACCTGGCGCTCTCCCATGCGTCGGTTTGCAACGAGGCGTGGCTGCGCGGTCAATTGGCAAAAAAATTGACGCAGTTGACTGCACAAGGCACCGCGGTGCGTTTGCTCTCGGACAATTCCCAGCGTTGGGCTGATCAGCAGCTTCAGAAGGCTGCCGATGTCAGTCAGTGATAGCTGTCATCTTTTATCGCGTGGTTGCAAGGGAAGTGAAATTCCTGGGATGTGATCCAGTTCGTGATTTCTTGCTCGGCCTGGCACAAAAACTGCCTTTTGCTCTCAACGACGAAACATTGTCAATGAGAGCACCGATGAACCGCCTCCACCGCTTCGCCTTTTTTACCCTGTTGCTGATGGGTTCTGCCGGTTCAGTCAAGGCTGATTACATGCAGTCTGATAACCTGGAACCGCCGGCACGACCAGCCGCAGCGCGACTGTCGTTGTCGAGCCTGTGCGAGGCGATGTTTCGTATTTTGCCGCTGCCCGAATGGCTGACTCGAGCACCCGTCGAACCGGCCCTTCGTCCGGGATCCACACTGGACCTGAGCTTGCCGGTAGAGCCCTGGACCTTGGTGGAACCAGTAGTGGTGCCAACATTTCTACCGCCACTGTTTGGCGAGCCTGAGCCCAGTCAGCTGCGCTTTGGGGGCCGATTGATAACCGGAGAGGCATTCGAAGACCTCGAGGACATCGAAGGCGCTGAAGTCAGCATTTCAATTGTCCATTGATCAATTGTGCATTGATCAGACACGCTGCCTGCCTTGCTGAATCGCCTGGTACACATCCGCTTGTAAAATTTCGTAGGACTCACTGCCCGGTAGCAGCACATACACCGGTCCTTCCACGTGGGCGGGGTCATAGGCCTGGCGCTTGAGATCGGTTTTCTTGTATTTGAAGGTGCCGGTGGTTTCCACTTCATCGAGTAGACGCACGAACAGCGGGATGGCGTAGGAAGGCAGCTTTTCTTGCAGGTGGCTTGCAAGGCCTGTGCAATCCAGCGGTTGGCCTGCATTCAGCCGCAAGGCGGCCATGCCGCAACGGCCCTCGGCGCCGGGTACTTCCACGCCATACACCACCGCTTCTTCAATCCCCGGAAACGCAGCCAGGACATTTTCTACCTCGGTAGTCGATACGTTCTCGCCATGCCAGCGAAACGTATCGCCGAGCCGGTCGACGAACTGCGCGTGCTTGCAGCCGATATCACGCATCAGATCGCCGGTGTTGAACCAGGCATCGCCTTTCTTGAAGACGTTGCGAAAGATCGCCGCTTCGCTTTTGGCCGGGTCGGTATAGCCGTCGAAGGGCCATTTCTTGCTGATTTCACTGAGCAGCAGCCCGGGTTCGCCTTTATCTGCCTTGAGCATGAATCCCTTGCCGTCACGCAGGGGAGCATCCTTGTCCAGGTCGTAACGGACGATGGCATAGGTGGCCGGGGTGAAACCTACGGTGTTGTCGAAATTGAAGACATTGGTAAAGCCGATGTTGCCTTCGCTGGAGGCATAGAACTCGGTAATACGCCGGATACCGAAGCGCTCTTTGAATTCGTTCCAGATCGAAGGGCGTAAACCGTTGCCGATCATGCAGGTCAGGGTGTTGTTGCGCTCCTCCGGGCAGGGCGGCTGGTTGAGCAGGTAGCGGCACAGCTCGCCAATGTAACCAAAGCAGGTGGCCTTGAAAAACTGCACATCCTTCCAGAAGGCGCGCGCGGAAAATTTGCGGCGCAGCGCGATGGCGGCGCCACCGGCCAAGGCCGCGCTCCAGCACACGGTGACCGCGTTGTTGTGGTAACACGGCAGGGTCAGGTAAAGCACATCCTGTTCAGTTAATCCCAGACCGGAATGGCCAAAGCCGCCGTAGGCCTTGATCCATTTGCCATGGCTCATGATCGAGGCTTTGGGCAAGCCGGTGGTGCCTGATGTGTAGATAAAGAAACAGGCATCCTTCATGCGCACCTGGCCGCTGTCGGCAAGATTGCCATCGGCCTCTTGCCGAGCCAGCAGTGCGAGATTCTGCCAGCCTTGCGGAGCTTCGCCAGGCGCGCGCAAGGTGTCACTGTCTGCCAGCCAGTGGCAATGCTCGGCGCTGATGCTCGGCACGCCGCTGCGGACTTCGCGGAAGGCGTCAGTCAGCTCCTCGCCCACCACGCAGTGGCTGGGCTCGACCAGGTTCAGGCTGTGGGAGAGAACATTGCCCCGCTGGGTGGTGTTGAGCAGCGCGCCAATGGCGCCAAGTTTGGCCAGGGCGGCCAGTACGGCGAGTATTTCCAGGCGATTTTCCAACATTACCGCGACCGTGCTGCCATGCCTGACGCCATCGCGTTGCAGTGCACGGGCCAGGCGGTTGGCCCAGGCATTGAACTCGGCGTAGTTGAGGGTGCGCTGGTCATCCATGACGGCCGGGCGTGTGGGGAACCGTTCGGTGCAGAGTTCCAGCGCCCAGGCCAGAGACAGTTTTTTATCGCGATTGGTAATGCGCGTGTAATACAGGCCGCGCAGCAGGCGCGGCATATTGGGAAGGTGCTGGGGCAATTGCCCAAGGAAACGGGCGGGGGAGATCAGATCGGTTTCGGACATGTGCGCGCCTGAGTTGTTGTTATCGGCGGATAGAGTAGGCGCAGCCTAATTCGGCTGCCGCTCTCGGGCTATGACTGCTCCGCACGCCGTGTCAGTCAATTGGGCAAATGTGAGGGGTGTCACGGTTCACTGAGGCGAGCCTCGGACCGAAGCAGCGAGGGACACAATTCAGCCGTCTTTTGCGGCTGCGGCCCGATGTCGCAATATCCCAGCGCTGCGTTCAGGCTTTCTTGATTGCCATCAAGCGGTTTGACGGGGGGCGCTTCTTAGAATGGCCACGCCAAGCCATAGGAGGCGTCCATGTCAGAGACCTTCACAAAAGGCATGGCCCGGAATATCTACTTTGGAGGAAGTGTTTTCTTCATCCTGGTATTCCTGGCCCTGACCTTTCACACCGAAAAACACATACCGGAGCGAACCAACGAATCGGAAATGACCGAGGCAGTGGTGCGCGGCAAGCTGGTCTGGGAGCAAAACAACTGCATTGGTTGCCACACGATTCTCGGCGAAGGCGCGTACTTCGCGCCGGAACTGGCCAACGTGTACAAGCGCCGTGGTGGCGAGGAGGCGTTCAAGCCTTTCCTGCATGCCTGGATGAAAGCCCAGCCGCTGGGCGTGCCGGGCCGTCGCGCAATGCCGCAATTCAACCTGACCGAGCAAGAAGTTGACGATATGGCGGAGTTCCTCAAGTGGACTTCGAAGATCGACAACTTCAATTGGCCACCAAACATAGAGGGCTAAGGGATGAGCATTATGAATCCCCATCTGAAATTCGCCTCGCAGGCGGTGGCCAAGCCGTACTTCGTGTTTGCCCTGATGCTGTTTGCCGGGCAAATCATCTTCGGGCTGATCATGGCCATGCAGTACGTCGTCGGTGACTTCCTGTTCCCGGCGATCCCCTTCAACGTGGCGCGGATGGTGCACACCAACCTGCTGATCGTGTGGATGCTGTTCGGTTTCATGGGCGCTGCGTATTACCTGATTCCGGAAGAGGCCGACCGCGAGCTGCATAGCCCGAAACTGGCCATTCTCCTGTTCTGGGTGTTCGCGACCGCCGGCGTGTTGACCATCCTGGGCTACCTGTTCGTGCCGTATGCGGGCCTGGCCAAGATGACCGGCAACGAGTTGCTGCCGACCATGGGCCGGGAATTCCTCGAGCAGCCGACGATCACCAAGATCGGTATCGTGGTGGTTGCCCTGGGCTTCCTTTACAACATCGGCATGACCCTGCTCAAAGGGCGCAAGACCGCCATCAGCATGGTCATGATGACGGGCTTGATTGGCCTGGCAGTCATGTTCCTGTTCTCCTTCTTCAACCCGGAAAACCTTACCCGCGACAAGTTCTACTGGTGGTGGGTGGTGCATCTGTGGGTGGAAGGCGTGTGGGAACTGATCATGGGTTCGATGCTGGCCTTCGTGCTGATCAAGATCACCGGCGTGGACCGTGAAGTCATCGAGAAATGGCTCTACGTGATCATCGCCATGGCCCTGATCACTGGCATCATCGGTACCGGTCACCACTACTTCTGGATTGGTGCGCCAGGCGTCTGGCTGTGGTTGGGCTCGATCTTCTCGGCCCTGGAACCGCTGCCGTTCTTCGCCATGGTGCTGTTCGCCTTCAACATGGTGAACCGCCGCCGTCGCGAACACCCGAACCGTGCCGCTGCCGTCTGGGCAATGGGCACCACGGTGACTGCCTTCCTGGGGGCTGGTGTGTGGGGCTTCATGCACACCCTGGCGCCGGTGAACTACTACACCCACGGCACCCAGCTCACCGCGGCCCACGGCCACCTGGCGTTCTACGGCGCCTACGCGATGATCATCATGACCATGATCTCCTACGCCATGCCGCGCCTGCGTGGCCTCGGTGAGGCGCCGAGCCCGCGTGCCCAGACTGTGGAACTGTGGGGCTTCTGGCTGATGACCATCTCCATGTTGCTGATCACCCTGCTGCTCACCGCCGCCGGTGTGGTGCAGATCTGGCTGCAACGCCTGCCTGCCGATGGCGCCGCCATGTCGTTCATGAACACCATGGATCAACTGGCCGTGTTCTTCTGGCTGCGCCTGGTAGCCGGTGTGGGCTTTGGTATCGGGCTGATCTGCTACTTCCTGAGCTTCCGCCAGCGTGGCGAAGTGACGGTAAGCGCAGCTGCCAACGCTACCGCGTGAACTACCTGCGGTGAGTCAAAGACGGCCCGGCTGGAATAGCGGGCCGTTGTTGTTTCAAACGATGGAGGCAACTCCATCCACGATTATTCATGCGCCAGGCTCGATACGGAGCCGGGCGATAGACAGAGGAAACCGGCATGGCCTTTAGCGTCGAAGTTGAAGAGTGGGTGGGAGGTGTCTGGCACCGCTTTATCACCCGACGGGCCAGCCCGGATTTTCCCGAGGCGTGCGTCGAACTGAGTGATATGCAGCGTCCGTTGGCGGTCCTGTTTCGCGCGCTGGGCGGCGCCAGCGGAGTGGGCGTCGAGGCCGCCAGCGCCCGTGAGCTGATGTTGCGGCGTAGCCTGCTGCAACAAGTGGCCGGAACCTGCAAGCAACTGCCGGTGGCGTGGTGCGATGCCAACAATCTGCGACTGCCCTCAAGTTTGGCGGTGTATCCCGAGTCGCGACTGAACCAGGAACTTTATCGCTGGCTGGCACTGCTTGCGGCACAGTCCGGCCCGATGCGCCACTGGGCGCACGACAATCAGCGCTGGACGCAGGCCTTGCTGGAGCGCTATCCGGCCATGCGCACGCGTTATCAGCGGCTGGTTGAGGCACACCTGCGGTTGCGTCCCGATCCCGAGCAGCTGCCCAAAGACGAGGCCGCGCTGGAGCGGGCGCTGTGCCAGGCGCTACGTGAGCCTGGCAGTGTCACGCAATGGCCGCGCAGCGAACATGCCCCCTGGCCGCTGCCACTGTGGCTCTATCCGGCAGAAAATCTGGGCGAGCCCCAGGCCGCCGATCTCGGCGAAGAAGACGAAGGCAGTCTGCTGGCGCCGTCCGGGGATCAGAAAAAGCTGCGCAAGCGCGCCACGCGCGTCGAGGAAAATACCGGTAAAGGCGGGCTGTTGTTGTTCCGTCTTGAGAACCTGTTCAGCTGGTCGGAGCATGTGGACCTGGACCGCTGCGGCGACGACAGCGAAGACATGGATGCCGGTCGGGTCGCCGAAGATCTTGACGAGCTAGCCTTGTCGCGCCAGCGCATGCGCAAGGGCGGTGGCCTCAAGCTGCACCTTGATCTGCCCCCGGCCGACGTCGACGATATCCCGCTGGGTGAAGGCCTCAAGCTGCCGGAGTGGGACTACCGCAAACAGTCGCTGCAAAAGGATTACGTCAACCTGCAGATGATGCTGCCACGCGGCTCCGAGCCTGCGCCACTGCCAGCCAAGCTGGCGCCCTTGGCACGCCGACTGCGCCGACAGTTCGAACACCTGCGCAATGACCGCCAATGGTTGCGCCAGCAACCCCAGGGTGCGGAGCTGGACATGCAGGCCTGGCTGGATTTCCACGTCGAGCGACAACACGGACAGTGCGCCGAGCGCGGGCTGTTCATGGAAATGCGCCAAAACCGTCGTGATCTGGCCAGCCTGCTGCTGGCTGACCTGTCGATGTCCACCGACGCCCACCTGGATAACGAGCACAAGGTGATCGACGTGATTATCGACAGTCTCTTGTTGTTCGGCGAATCGCTGTCGGCGGTGGGGGATCAGTTTGCGCTCTATGGTTTCTCCTCGCTGCGCCGTCAGCAGGTGCGCATGCAGGAATTGAAAAGCTTCAAGCAGCGCTACGACGATACGACTCGCGGTCGTATCCAGGCCTTGCGCCCTGGCTATTACACGCGCATGGGCGCGGCTATTCGCCAGGCCACCCAGCTGCTCAGCGAATGCAAGCAGCGTCGCAAATTGCTGCTGCTGGTCACCGATGGCAAGCCCAATGACTTGGATCTCTACGAAGGCCGCTATGGCGTGGAAGACACGCGCCAGGCGGTGTTGGAAGCTCGCCGAGCAGGGTTGCTGCCGTTCTGCATCACCATCGATCAGGAGGCTGGCGATTACCTGCCTTATATGTTCGGCGCCAACGGCTTTACCTTGATCAAGGAACCGCAGCAATTGCCGTTCCGCCTGCCGCAGCTGTACAAGCAACTGACTCAGCCGTGAAAGGCGCAGCGCACTGCGCGTAAATCACTACGCACCGTTGGCGAGCTTCCAGTCTCGCCAACGGCTCGTGGGGCGCGGATGACTGTTGATTAGAGGTGGGGTTAACGCTTCGGCCCAAGCCGAGCCGCGAATAGGGACGTCACGTCAGTTGGGGGATTATGAGCGCACAGCCTCGCTTGAATGGCGGGCTGATCGCAACGGCTCGATGAATCAATGAATCGAGCGTGGCAACCAGAAGAACATCACCACACAAAATGCGGTGAGTCCGATACAGAACCACAGGAAGCGGCGCTGACGGCGCTCTGGTGCCAGGTCTGCGAGGGCGGGCAGCGGCATGCCGCAATTCTCGCATTCATCTGCGCCGGTTGGATTGTCTTGCTGGCAGTACAAGCAGTTGGGCATGGTTCGTCCTCCTGCTTGCAGCGTGGCATATCAGCCGCGGTTTTCTGCTTGATACCGATCAATTCATTCGAACTGTTCGAGGCGCTGACTGTCGAGAATGGTGATTTTGCGGCCTTCCTGACTGATCACGGCTTCGTCGATCAGGCGGCGCATGATGCGCGAAAAGGTTTCCGGCTGAATCGACAGATGCCCCGCGATCAATTGCTTGGCCATCGGTAACTCGAAGCCGTTGTCGCCTTTGGGCATCCGCGATTGCTGGGTCATCAGGTAGCGCACCACACGGTGCGTGGCGTTCTTCAGCGACAGCGTCTCGATTTCATTGATGCGTTGATGCAAGCGTACCGACAGCTTGCCGAGCAGCGCAAACGCCAGGCGGTTGTTGTTCTCCAGCAAGTGCATGTAGGTATTGTTGGAAAAACGATACACCTGGGTCGGGCCCACAGCCTGGGCCGAGGCCACGTAGTTAGGGGTGTCCATCAGCATCATCGCCTCGGCGAACGTCTGGCGGTTGCCGATCACCTCAAAGACCTTTTCCTGACCGTCCGGAGTCAAACGATAAATTTTCACCGCGCCGGAAATCACGAAATAAAACGAATGGGCAGTCTCGCCTTGATGGAACAGCGTATCGCCCTTGTCGAGATTCAGCAGTTGGCTGGTGCCCATCAACTCATCGAGCTGTTCATCGCTGAGAGGTTCGAACAGGTGATGACTGCGAAGAATCTGGTTATGTACGCGATGGAGCACCATGTAGGCAGTTCCCTGGCTAGAGTGACAGCGCAAGCTTAACGCAGACGAAGCGGTGCGGTCACAGGGCGGGGTTGCGTTTCATCACTATCAGGCAAGCATAGTGGCAATATGTCACAGGCTCGTCGGCCGGTTACTGTTCAACTTCTGAACCTTGTCGAGGTTTTGCCAGTCCTATCGCGGTAGCCAGTTTTTAGGGTGGGCTGTTAAGCTCGCCGCTTTATCGCTTGCCCGCAAGGCGCACGAACTTAAGGAAACAGCATGAGACAACATCGGTTGGCGGCGTCCATGGCTCTGGTGGGCCTGGTTTTGGCGGGTTGTGACTCGCAAACCAGCGTCGAGCTGGAAACTCCGGCACAGAAAGCCTCCTACGGCATTGGCCTGAACATGGGCAAAAGCCTGGCTCAGGAAGGCATGGACGATCTGGATTCCAAAGCCGTTGCATTGGGTATCGAAGACGCCATTGGCAAGAAAGAGCAGCGCATCAAGGACGAAGAGCTGATGGAGGCCTTCGCCTCCCTGCAGGAGCGCGCCGAAGAGCGCCTGCTCGCCATGCAGGGTGAGAATGCCGAGGCTGGCAAGAAATTCCTGGAAGAAAATGGCAAGCGCGAAGGCGTGATCACGACTGCTAGCGGCTTGCAATACGAAATCGTCAAGAAAGCCGAAGGTGCGCAACCCAAGGTCGACGATATCGTGACCGTCCACTACGAAGGTCGTCTGACCGATGGCAGCGTGTTCGACAGCTCGATCGAGCGCGGCAGCCCCATTGACCTGCCCGTTGGTGGCGTGATTCCGGGTTGGGTTGAAGGCCTGCAACTGATGCACGTGGGTGAAAAGTTCAAGCTGTATATTCCCAGCGAGCTGGCCTACGGCGAGCAGAGCCCGAGCCCGATGATTCCGCCGAGTTCGGTATTGGTCTTTGATCTGGAGCTGCTGGCCATCAAGGGTGAGCCTGCCGAGAACGAAGCCGAGTAAGCGTTCCGCCATACCGCACTTTGACAACGCCCCGTTCATACGGGGCGTTGTCGTTTTGCTGTACAAGAAACCTGGCGGCGATCAGAGGAGTCTGAACTTCAATAAGAATGTATACAGTTCGCGCAGCATAAACTGAGCTGTGCGCGACTCTGTTACGACCAGGAGATGACCATGAAAATGCCACCCAGCTTCGCCCGTTTTCTGCCGGTGGCTGAGCGAATTTTGGCCCGCCAGCGTTTACCGGCGCTTCTTTTGGCGGTCGCGCGTAAAAGCGGCAAGCGCGGAGGGCGTAAATCCTTCAAGGACAATCTGCAGTTGCTTCAAGCGCTGTGTCTGGCCTGGTGGCGCGGCGAGTACCGGGCAATCAGTGGCAAGGCCTTGCTGGTTGCCGTGGCGGGCCTGGCTTACTTCTTGTCACCCATTGATCTGATTCCGGATTTTATTCTGGGCGTAGGCCTGTTGGACGACGTTGCGGTATTGGCCTGGATCATGCGCACCTGGGATCACGAGCTGGAGGCCTTTAGCCGGTGGCGGGAACGACAGCCGGCCGCGCGCCGTAGCCAGCTGGAACGATTGCCGCAAGAAGATGAGATTCGTGCCCGTTCCGGCCGAGACCCGATGTGAGCGCCTGACGTGGTCAGGCTCACCTGTTAGGATGTGGCTGCTAATGGAATGGCGGTTGTTTAACCAGGAGATTAAGGCATGAACGTACAAGTGATTACCCGTGACGGTGAGCCGGAATATGCCGTGCTGCCTTGGGCGGACTATCAAACCCTGCTGCAAGCGGCGGGTCATACACCTCTAGCGGCAGCAGAGCCACAGGCGGACCAGCGCAGCGCAGTGCCTTTTTCCCGTTTAAGCGAGTTGCGCGAAAAGCAGGGCATGAGCCTGGAGGAGCTGGGGCGCAGTGTGGGCATCAGCCCTTCCTACCTGGAGTTGATTGAGCGCGGCGTGCGTGAGCCGGACACAGCGATTCGCCGCTCCCTGGCGCGAGTGCTGGGCGTGGCCGGCTGGGAGGCCAGCTCATGAAAGTGCGTATCAGCCGACAACACTGGCAGGCATTGCTTGATGAACTGAATTACGCTCGAAGCCAGCGCCACTTGTTGACGTATCGGGCGTTGATCGAGCGTTTGCAACTGCCGGCTCCTGCCATGCAAACGCTGGTGGCTGCGCTGGAGCATCTTGCAGCGCTGGATGCCCGTTCCGAGCAACCCTTGCGCAGCTCGTTGGTCATTAGTCAGGGCGCCAGCCGCTTGCCACGCCCGGGTTTCTTTGAGTGTGTGGTGCGCCTGGGAAGGTTCTCTGGCCCGATCGACGGTATCGCCGCCGCGTCTTGGCATGCGTCCGAAGTGGCCAGGGTTTTCGAGTTCGAGTATCCGCAGGAGTCCTGATATATGGCGTTGTGGTGGCGGTTGCGTGCACGGTTGGGTTACGGGCTGGCGCGCAAGTTGGTGCGTTCGCGCTGGTTGGTCGCCCAGCCGCGGGCCTGGCGCTGGATGGAAGGGCAGTTTTCCCGAATGGCGAACCTGGGGTATGTCCCGGCACAAAGTTTTTACGGCCATCTGCTGATGTTTCGTGGCACAGGTTTTGGCGCCCGGGAAGAAGGTTTGCGCTTGCTGCGCCAAGCTGCTCAAGCCGGCGACAGCAAGGCGGCCTATCAACTTGGCGTAAGCAGTCTGGCTGGAAGCGCCACGCAGGAGCCGGATGGCCAGGAAGCCGCCCGCTGGTGGACACTGGCTGCGCAAGCGGGCCATCCATTGGCTGCGCGCAAACTCGCCGACCTTTACCGTCAGGGCGGGCATGGCCTGAATGCCGATGCCAACTTGGCCGAGCGCTACAGCCGCCGGGCCGCTGAGCTGGGGCTATAAACAGCGCACCGTAAACAGCCCGTAGCATGCTCCCACCCGTGCGTTACAGGAGCTGGTGGGCGCTGGCCGGCGCTGTCTTAATGTTCTTGCTGGTTTTTTGCTCGGTAATCCTGGCGAGCACATCAATGGTGCGGCCCAGGCCCAGGTAGCCGCCATTTCGCGTAATGATGAAATTTTCCTCGATGCGTTGCTCGGCGCGGTGCGTGAGCAGGCGGCTGACCTGTTGCAGCGAACAGCTCTGTTCCACGGCCAGGAAGTCGAGAGTCATCAGACGGCTAATGGGCTTGCGGGCGAACAGGTCCGTGGCGAAGGGTTTACGCAGGGCTTCAGAAAAAACATGACGGTGCACGATGCCGACAGGCCGCTGCGTGTTGTCGAGTATTGCCAAGGAACTGAGACGAGGTTGGCTGCTGAACAGTTCCTGCACCTGGGGAACCGTGGTATCGGCACGCACCGCAGGCTGGTCGATCAACAGCATCGAAAGATCGTCAGCACCGCCCAAGAGCTGTCGATTCAGCGTGACCAGGTAGTGCTGTACGTCGAACTCCGGGCATTCCTGGGGACGACCGAGCAGGTAGCCTTGCAGCAGGTCAACGCCCATCTCCATCAGTGTGGCCAATTCTTCGCTGCGTTCGATACCCTCGGCGATGACTTTGGCGCGTGACGCTCGTGCCATGCTCAGTATGGAGTCGACGAACTCACGTTTGACCGGGTCGCGATCGATACCGTCGATGAAGTGGCGGTCGATTTTCACATAGTCAGGGCGCAGCTCAGACCACATGCGCAGACTCGAGTAGCCAGCGCCCAGGTCATCCAGAGCAATCGAAAAGCCCATGGCACGGTAATGCTGTAGGGCCGTCTGCAGCAGGCCGACGTCAGCGATGGGCATTTGCTCGGTCAATTCGATCACCACACGTTCGGGTGGCAGACCCAGGCGAGCCAGTATCTCCACGGTATGGCCGGGCTGGTGATCAGGCTCGAGCAGCAATTCGGGACATACATTAAGAAACAGCAGGCTGTCCAGATTCAGTGCGCAGAAGCGCTCGCACGCGGTCTTGCGGCACAGGCGCTCCAGCTCGCCTAGCCGCCCGCATTGACGGGCCGCCGAAAACAACGGCAATGGAGCATGCAAAGGGCTAGTCGAAGGGCCCCGAGACAGGGCCTCGTAGCCGTAGATGCGCTGCTCGGAGAGGCTGAGAATAGGCTGGAACAGTGTGTTCAGGTCGCCGTGAGCGAAGATTTTGTCCAGCTCGCTCAACTGCTCGGAGACGGTCATGGTGTATTGCCTGTGAAAGAGAAGCAAAGGCCATGCTGGATGGCCCGGACATTTCACGACATGCATGTGACAGTTTTGTGACGCCACCTAACTTTGAGCAGTACGCTGGTTTGGGGTCGCTGGCTGCAAGGCCACTCGCTGCGGGCGCATAGCAGCGCTGCCAGCCCACCTCAGCGCTTGCGGATGGAAATGAAAATGGCCAAGAGGATCAAGGCCGCACCGCCCGCCATGCGCCAGGTGGGTTGTTCATCGAAAAGCCACCAGGCGAAGCCGATGGCATACACCGGCTCCAGCGAAAAGATCAGGGCGGCGTTGCGCGCTTTCAGCACGCTCAAGCTGGCTACGAAAAGGCTGTGGGCGATGCCGGTGCAGAACACACCGAGAATCAGCAGCCACAGCCAGTCCAACGGGCGAACGTGGGGCAGGGCGCCCCAGGCCAGGGGTAGCAGGCACAGGGCAATGGTCAGGTTTTGACACAAGGCGGCCTGGAAAGGGTTGAGCCCTTTCACCGTGGCCCGGTTGGCCAGGGACAGCAGGGCGAACAGCAGGCCGGAAAAAACCGCCCAGAGCAACCCGCCGGTGGCGTCGCTACCCAGATCGAAGTGGGGAGTAACCAGTACCAGGCCGAGGGTTACCAGGCCCACCATGAACCACTCGCGTAGACGGATGCGTTCGCGAAACAGCAGCCCTTCGAGCAGCACGGTGAAGGCGGGAAAGCTGGCAAAGCCGAGCGTGGCTATAGCGACACCCGAGACTTTTACCGCGTGAAAGAAGGTCAGCCAGTGGCCACCCAGCAACAGGCCGGCCCCGATCAGCATCCAGAGTTGCTTGGCCGTGGGGCGCTGCTCGCCGGCCCGCAGCCGAGCGAAGGGTGCCAGGCTGAGTACCGCAAACAGGGCTCGACCAAAGACAATCACCAAGGGGGCGGCCAGCGCCAGTTTGCCGAAGACCCCGGTCAGCCCGAACGCCAGGGCGCCGATATGCAATCCCAACAGGGCTTGGCGAGGGGTCATGAAAACTCCAAAACAGGCAAGACTTGAAAAAAAGTGGATGATGCGACCTGGTCGCTAGGAAAAAAAGAATTGAAATTCTGACCCGTCGCTCCTGCGCGCGGGGAAGAGCAGGCGAATTACAGGTGCGGTAATTAAAGAATGACCTTGTCGCGAAGCTTTTCCGCAGCCTGATGAAGCGCGACGATGACGCGGTCCTTGTCGAAGTTCTGAATGCCGTTGGTGTCCAGATACATGGAGAAGCCCGGCAATTCATGCTCGATGAAGCTGGAAGTAGAGCCCAGGTCGCGGCGCAAGTCGACCACCTGATAGATCTGTACCGGTCGCGTAAACCCCTTGACGGCGATTTGTCCCTTGTCGCGGCACATGACCACGTCCTTCACCAGCGAATAAGTCTCGTGGGAAATCAGGATTTCACCCGTGTCAGCGGCGCTTTCCAGGCGGCTGGCCAGGTTCACTTCGCGGCCAATGATGGTGTAGTCCATGCGGGTTTCGGCACCGAAATTACCCACCGTGCAGTAACCGGTGTTCAAACCCATGCGGATTTCCAGCGGCTTGGTGATGCCCTGGGCGCGCCATTGCTGGCGCAGCACTTTCATGTGCTTGCGCATGGCAATGGCCATGGAGACGGCTGCCAAGGCATCTTTCTTTGCGCCCTCGGTGTTTGGGTCGCCAAAGAACACCATCACGCAGTCGCCCACGAACTTGTCGATGGTGCCGCCATGCTTGAGCGCTAGCTTGGACATTTCGTTTAGGTAGGTGTTGAGCAGGTCGGTCAGAGCTTCGGCTTCAAGCTCTTCGGATAATTCGGTGAAGCCCTTGATGTCGGAGAAAAATACGGTGAGTTTTTTGCGCTGGGTTTCCAGGCGTACGCTGCGTTTGCCGTTGAAGATCGACTCCCAGAGTTGCGGCGACAGGTATTTGGCCAGGCTGTGGGCCAGGCGCGATGTCTTCTCCTGTTCATGCCGTATTTCGATGCGCGCCTTGTGCAGGCTCAGGCTCTGTTGGTGGACGAAATAAGCAGAGATGCAGATGTACAAGGCACTGAACAGAATGCTCACCAGGGCTACCTGGTCAGGCGTTTCAAATTGCAGATGCGGGGGGAAGGCCAGGCTGAACAACAGGGCCGAGCTGATCATGGCCAGCAGCGCCACGCTGAAAGCACGCAAGCCGCCTCCTACCAGCGCGCTGAACACCAGGATCAATACCAGCATCAAGCTGGGCACTACGCAAAAGCCGATCAAGACGATGCCAATACCCATCTGCACGGCGTCGATCAGCAACAACGACAAGTTGGTTTTCTGCGGAAACTTGCGTTGCAAGGGGCGGCATAACAGGTGAATGACCTGGGGGTACAACAGGGCGTAGGGCACGACCCACAGGATATCGGTCTGAAAATGCTCAGCATGAGTACCGGCCGCCACCGTGGCCGCTGCCACGATATAGGCCAACACCCGGGAATAGTAATCGCGCAATGGCTGCACGAACTGACGGTATTGGACGGGAGTAGACGTCTTCATGACTGCAACAAATCCCTATGTATACTTGACGCCTCTGCCGGGCGATTGAAAGGCAGCATGGTCGCTGACCTATGGATCATAACCAAGTCGGGTTTGTGCGACCAGTCAAAAAAATACTGTGATGAAAGGACGTTTTATTGGCGATGGGAGCCTCTAGAACGGCGCTGGGCTTTCAAAGCGCAGCCGCTCTCCGCTCACTGGGTGTGTCACCGTCAGCATGCTGGCATGCAGGCACAGGCGCTTGTAGGCGGCCAGCGCTTGTTCGTGCGCGTACAGGCCGTCGCCCAGCAGTGGGTGACCGATACTCAGCATGTGCACGCGCAATTGGTGTGAACGGCCGGTAATTGGGGTCAATTCGACGCGGCTGTATTGGCCGCAGCGTTGCAGCACACGCCAGAACGTCAGGGCATGGCGTCCCAGCTCATGATCAACCACATGCCGTGGTTTGGTTGGCGGGTCATAGCGCAGCGGCAAATCGATACGACCACTGTCCAGTTCTGGCTCGCCCCAGCAGAGGGCGGTATAGGCTTTTTCGGTCTCACGGTCGTGAAACTGGCGCGACAACTCGCGATGACTGTCAGCGTCGCGGGCCAATACGATCAGGCCAGAGGTTTCCCAGTCCAGGCGGTGCACGATTCGGGCTTCCGGATAACCATTCTCTTGCAGGCGAGTCACCAGACAGTCGCGGTTGTCCTCGGCGCGGCCGGGTACGGAGAGCAATAAGGTGGGTTTGTTGATGACCAGGAGCGCGTCATCCTGGTGAACGATTTCGATCTGCGACAGGGGCATTTGGGAGGTCCGTAAAACAGGCCGGTGAAAAACGCAGCACGGCATCGCGCAAAGGTCATTCAGCGGTTTTTAGTAACGCAAACGGCGACTGTGCAAGCGGCTGTGGGCAGCCACTTGCGCAATCGCCGTGCGGGATAATGCGGGATCAGCGATCAGGCAACGAAATGTTCACTTCCAGAATGGAGCAATTATCATGATCCTCCAGGGAAATTTGCACTTGATCGTCAGTGATATTCACGTATTTACGTACTACTGCAATCAGTTCTTTATGCAGTGAGGGCAAGTAATCAGGACGGCTGCGTTGGCCTCGTTCATGGGCCACGATGATCTGCAGGCGTTCCTTGGCGATCGAGGCCGTGTCTTTCTTGCGTTCGCGAAGCATGTCAAAAAAGCTCATTCGCGGCCTCCAAACAGGCGTTGCAGGAATCCTTTCTTCTGCACATCGATAAAACGATGCGTCACTTCCTTGCCCAGCAGGCGGTCCACTGCATCGCTATAGGCCTGGCCGGCGTCGCTGTGTTCGTCGAGGATGACCGGAACGCCCTGGTTGGAGGCCTTGAGCACCGAGATCGACTCGGGAATTACACCCAGCAGGCGAATGGCGAGGATTTCCTCGACATCATCGACGCCGAGCATTTCACCCTTAGTAACGCGCTCGGGGTTGTAGCGCGCCAGTAACAGGTGCTCCTTGATCGGCTCCTCGCCCTGCTCCGCGCGGCGTGACTTGCTGGCTAGCAGGCCGAGCATGCGGTCCGAGTCGCGCACCGACGAGACTTCCGGGTTGGTTACCACGATAGCCTCGTCGGCGTAATACATGGCCAGGTGCGCACCCTTCTCAATACCGGCCGGCGAGTCGCAAATCACATATTCGAAGGTCTTCGACAGCTCTTCGATGACCTTACCAACGCCTTCCAGGGTCAGGGCATCCTTGTCACGGGTCTGGCTGGCGGCCAGGATGTAAAGATTGTCCAGCCGCTTATCCTTGATCAGGGCTTGATTCAAGGTGGCGTCGCCATTGATTACGTTGACGAAGTCGTACACGACGCGACGCTCGCAACCCATGACCAGATCGAGATTGCGCAGGCCGATGTCGAAGTCGACGATGACGGTTTTATGCCCGCGCAGGGCGAGTCCGGTACCGAGGGCAGCGCTGGAAGTGGTTTTGCCAACGCCTCCCTTGCCGGAAGTAATAACGAGGATCTTGGCCAAGATGATGTACCCCTAATAATAAGAAAACGGGAACGTAGAAAAAGTAGTACGGTTCCCTTTCCGGTCCCTGCAGGCAAGGCGGAAAGTATCTGTCAAAGGCGTGTCACGTTCAATGAATCCCCCAGCAGACTGACTTGCACGCTTTGTCCCCATAACGGGTCCCGGCGCAAGTCTTCGGCAACCTTGTAATGGCCCGCTATCGAGACCAGTTCGGCACTCAATTGACGACAAAATATCCGTGCGCGCCCGTCTCCCTTGATCCCCGCGAGCGCTCGCCCGCGCAAGGGTCCGTAAACATGGATATTGCCGTCTGAGAGAAGTTCCGCTCCTGGACTCACCGGGCCTAGCACAATGAGATCACAACCTTGTGCGTAGATCTGTTGACCACCGCGCACTGGCTTACTGATGATTTTGCTGGGGCGTGCCGGTTCGGCTTCGGCCTTTTTCCTGACGGGCAGTTCGATGATGCGTTCCTTGGCTCCGGAAGGAGGCAGGACGGGCAGGTCGAGGACGTCAGCCAGCGCCAGATCGGCAGGACGCTGACTGCGTATGGCGAGTGTGCTCAAGCCATATTTATGGCATAGTGCCATTACTTTTTTCAGCTCTACCGGACCCGCATCGTCCGCGAGCTTATCCAGCGTCAGGATGAGTGGAGTGTTGCAGAAGAAATTGGGCGCCTTGGCAACCTTGTCCGCCAGTTGCCGATCGAGCCGTTCCAGATCGTTGTGAGTGAGTTCCAGTAAAGTGATTGCCAGCATGCTGCCCTTGAGCTGGAACACGGGGTCTTGCTCAGTTGCTTCGGCTGCGCTCATGGTGTGCCCGCTTCACGATAAATGCCGGGATTTATAGCCGGAAACGTGACCATATGCTAGGCAGAAGTGCGCATTATCAGACGCTCGCATTCTGTGCTTCCCGCCTTTTCCGCATCGCTTGCCATAACTCATCCTCATTAAGCGGTGCCGCCTGGCGCTGTGTTTGTCGGTAGAATGGCGAACCTTCCACGATATTCGAGCTTATGCATGGAACGTCCCCGTTTTCGTTTGTACTTTCTACACCCTCGTTTCTGGCCGCTGTGGTTGGGGATCGGCGTGCTTTGGCTGGTGGCGCAGCTGCCTTACCCAGTACTGCTGAGGCTGGGGCGTGCGCTGGGAACCTTCATGCGCTGGTTCGCCAGTGAGCGGCGTGAAATCGTCGCACGCAATCTGGAGTTGTGCTTCCCACAGTTGTCGGCAGCGGAGCGGGCGCGACTGCTCAAGGATAATTTCGCCTCCAGTGGCATGGCCCTGTTCGAGATGGCGATGAGCTGGTGGTGGCCGCAGGCGCGACTAAAAAAACTGGCTCATATAGAGGGCCTGGAACACCTGCAACGGGCGCAGGCCGAAGGCCAGGGCGTGATTCTCATGGCTGCGCATTTCACCACCCTGGAAATTGGCGCCACGTTGCTGGGCCAGCGGCATACCATCGATGGCATGTACCGCGAACACGCCAATCCGCTGTTCGACTTCATCCAGCGTAACGGACGCGAACGTATCAACCTGGATGCCAGCGCGATCGAGCGCGATGACGTGCGTGGCATGCTCAAAGTGCTGCGTGCCGGTCGGGCCATCTGGTATGCGCCGGATCAGGACTACGGACGCAAGCAAAGTCTCTTCGTGCCGTTGTTTGGTATTCCTGCCGCGACCGTGACGGCGACCACCAAGTTCGCCCGTCTGGGCAAGGCACGTGTGGTGCCCTTCACTCAGCAACGCCTCAAGGATGGCTCGGGCTATCGGTTGGTCATCCATCCGCCACTGGAAAACTTCCCCGGCGTAAGCGAGGAGGCCGACTGCCTGCGTATCAATCAGTGGGTGGAGCAGGTGATCAGTGCCTGTCCCGAGCAATACCTGTGGGCGCATCGGCGCTTCAAGACGCGCCCGAACAAGGATGACCCCAAGCTTTACCCCAAGCGTATCCGACGCCGCAAGCGCACGCCGAGGAACTGAGAGGCGCGCCAGTTGTGGCCCTTAGTCCGCGATCTGCAGTTCGCGGGCCTGGGTATACACGTAGCGGACTTTCTCGTACTCGAAGGGCGAGTTGAGCTGGCCATAGCGAAAGGCTGTGGTATAGCGGGCATCGACGGCCCGCACCAGGTAGATTTCCGGGTTCTGGCTGCTCGCCTCGCTGACGTTGAGAAAGTTGGTCGGGCTTTCCACGCCAAAGTCGACCACGAGCCCGCCGGTATCGCGCAGGTTCGAGGGGCCGAGGAAGGGCAGCACCACGTAAGGTCCGTGGGGCACGCCATAACTGCCGAGGGTCTGGCCGAAGTCTTCTTTCAGCTTGGGCAGGCCCATGCGCGTGGCGGGGTCCCAGAGGCCGAATACTCCGAACGTGGTGTTGAACAACAGGCGCGCGGTGACCTGCATCGAGCGCTGGCCCTTGAGCTGCAGCACATTGTTGAACAGGTTGCCAATATCGTCGAGGTTGCTGAAGAAGTTGCTCACCCCGTTGCGCACGACCCGCGGCGTGACGCTCTGGTAGCCGCGCACCACAGGCAGAAACACCCACTCGTCGAAGCGATGATTGAAGTGATACACGCGCCGGTTCCACGGCTCCCAAGGGTCGTAGATGGCGAGGGCGGCCAGCGTGGATATCTCGAATTCACGTTGATCCAGGCCAGGATTGAATTTCAGGTGTTCCAGTGGCCGGGTGAAGCCATCGTCATCGACGGTCTGCGCTGCGAGCGGCAGGGACAGCGACAGCAGCAGGGCTAAGCTCAAACCGTTCGGGCTCGGTCGCACAGGCAATCGGATCATGGGTTCTGAGTCCTTGGGCCGTGCCCTAGTGATGGAAGAAGTGGAGCATGGCCTGGGTATTGACCTTGTAATTCAGGTTGCCGCAATGCCCGCCAAGGGGATAGACGGTGAGCCGCGAGCCAAAGGTGCGGCGCAAAAAACCAAGGTCGCCAGGCCCGAGGATGATGTCGTCGGCGTTGTGCATCACGGCAATCTTGTCGCTGCTCTGCAAGTAATCCTGCAGGGCGTACAGGCTCACCGCATCGACCATCTGCTGCAAACTGCCGCCATTGAAGCGGGTGCGCCACATCGGGATCAACTGCTCGGTCATGTAGCAGTCGAAGTCGCAGAGCAGGGCCCGGCGAAAGAAGCGGGTGATGTCGGTGCTTTCGGTGATCGGGTAATCGGGCGGGGTAATCAGGCCACGGCGATTGATCAGGTCCGAGGTGAAGACGATGTCGGCCGAAGAAAAACGGAACGTCGCGCCGATCAGCATGGCCATTTCTTCATTGCTCAGTCGCTGGCGTGACAGCTGAAAGTCATAGAGCAGCGCCTCGTTCAGATCGATATGGCCTTTTTGCTGAAAGTAGCGTGTGAGCTTGCTGAGCATCGACTCGTAGAACGTGGCGGCGTTGGTCACGTTCTCCACCTGGGTTTGCACCAGCATGTCGAGATTGCGCACCGAGGTATACAGATTGACCGGCGGATTGAGCAGCAATACGCGCTTGAAGTTGAAGGCGCGACGGGTCTCGTCCAGGTGACTGACAAACGCCGCATGCAGGCCGCCGAGGCTGTAGCCGGTGAGGTGGTATTCCGTCACCGCTAGCCTGGGGTGGCGAGCCTTGATCGTCTGCATGACGCGGTACAGGTCATCGGCATCCTCGCTGGTAAGTCCCGGTGTGGCATAGCGCGAGGCGCCGGCCATGAAGTCATAGCTGGTCGGCGAAGACAGTTGCACGACATGGAAGCCACCCTGATAGAACACGTTCTTTAGCAATTCCATGTTGCCGGCGGCGTAATGCGCACCGGTGCCGGCAATGATGAAAATCAGCGGTGCCGGCTGCGGCTGCACTGCCAGGCGATAGCGCAGTTTTTTTACCGCCCAGAAATTGTCCGGCAATTCGTACTCGCGATCTGGGCGCACCGTGATGCTGTAGTCCTTCTGATCAATCTCATCGTCTTCGAGCAGACTTGGGCGCAGCTCCGGGGGGGTGCCGGCAATGGTCGCCTCGAACGGATTACGCAGGGGGAAACCGTATTCCTGCATCGGTATATCCACCGCCATCGACGCCGTACTGGTCAAAAGGCAGCCCAGCAGGGCTATCAGGCGGAGAAAATACGGCATGGGTTGGTCTCTTGCTGGCGGGTGGGGCGCTGTTCGGATGTATGACCACGCCTGAGGGGGCAAAGTGCTGGCAGTCACCGGAGTATGCCGTTGACTGCGCGAACCAGCCACGGCCTGGTCAGACAGGGTGTCTACGCTGGGCGAATCGGTTGGGCTCTTTGGTTCGGAGTGTGACTGCCTTGAGGAGATTGAAATGCGTCGTGGTTCGCCCTTGCTGGTGATGTTGCTTGCGTTGCCACTGTGGCTGTTGGCGTTGTATGGGTTGCGCTTCATCTTTCTCGAGGACAGCCGCTGGGTCGGCCTGTGTGCCGAGACGTCAGGTGATTGGCAATGTCAGTTGCGCTCCTGGCTTGGCTGGCTGATCCATTTTAGTGTGTTGGCCTGGGCGGCCTTGCTGGCGGCGCTGCCGGCATTCTGGCTTGCCGGTCGGGTCGGTGCGCGGCTGGCGTTGGTAGGATTGCTACTCGGGCTGGCGGCTTTGGTCCTGTACAGCGCTACGCTGGGTGCTTTTGCCGTGGTGATCGCCAGCCTGCGCCTGGTCAGGGCGAGCCCCAGCGAGAGCAACTAACAGTCGCCTTTGTTCAATGCCGCCAGAACGAGCGGGTCATCAGCACCAGTACGGTAATGATTTCCAGGCGGCCGAGCAGCATGCCGATGGCCAGCAGCCATTTGGCCATGTCCGGCAAGGTGGAGAAATTACCGGCAGGGCCAATGATCGGGCCCAGGCCCGGACCGACGTTGCACACCGCGGTGGCGGCGCCGGTCAGCGCCGTCAGCGGATCAAGGCCAAGCAGGGCCAGGCCCAGGGCGATGAAGCCGATGGTAATGGTGAAGAAGAACGAGAAGGTCAAGATCGAGCGAACGATTTCCTCGTCCAGATTGTGGCCGTTGTACTGCTGCTTGATCACCGCGCGCGGATGGACCAATTGCTGCAAGTTGGCCTTGAGCAATGAATAGGCCACCTGGAAACGGAAAATCTTCAAGCCGCCACTGGTGGAGCCGGAGCAGCCGCCGATAAAGGTCAGGTAGAAAAACACCATGACCGCGAAGCCGCCCCATTGGGTGTAGTCGCCCAAGGCATAGCCGGTGGTGCTGACAATCGACACCACGTTGACCGTGGCGATACGCAGCGCATCGATGAAGGCGTAGTCCGAGTTCAACCATAACCACAGGCTGAACGGCAGGCTGACCCCGGCCAGGACCAGCAGAAAGCCCCGCACCTGCTGGTCGCGAATCAGCGCCCGGTAGTTACCCCGCACTGTCGATACGTAGAGCACGAAAGGCAGGCTGCCGAGCACCATCAGCACCACCGCCACCCAATGGGTCGCTTTGGGGAATGTGGCCAGTGAAGCGTCCGAGGTGGAAAAGCCGGCAGTCGACACCGAGGTCATCGCGTGGTTGACGGCATCGAACCAGCCCATGCCAGTCAGGTGGAACGCCAGCGTGCCCAGCAGGGTGAACAGCACGTAGATCGCCACGAAATACTTGGCCACCATGTGGGAGCGCGGCATGACCTTTTCCGACCAGTCTGAGGATTCGGTCTGGAACAGGCGCATACCACCCACGCGCAGCAGCGGCAGGATCGCAACCGCCATGGCGATAAAGCCGATGCCACCCAGCCACTGCAGCAGCGAGCGCCAAAGCAGCAGGCCCGGTGAGCTTGCATCCAGATCGGAAAGTACCGTGGCGCCCGTCGTGGTAATGCCGGACATGCTTTCAAAAAAAGCATCCGTAAAACTGAGGTTGCGGATCAGCACCAGGGGCAGCGCGGCGAAAAGGCCCACCACCAACCAGCTCGAGGTGGTCAACAGGTACATGTCCCGAGGGCGCAAGTGCGCGTTCTGCGGCCGTCCGGGCAGGGTCAGTGCCAGGCCGACGACAAAGGTGATCAGGCTGGACCAGAGAAACGCGCCGATGTCTTCATGGTGGCCGTACCAGAGCATGGCAACCATGGGCAGCAGCATGCTGGCGGCCAGGGTGATCAGGAAGAGACCGAGAATGAAGCCAATGATGCGCAGGGTCGACAGGGCCATGGAGGCGGCTCGGACTCAAGAAGATGAAAGGGCGCCATTCTACTCGGGGCCGGCGCGCTGTAAACCGCGGGCCTGCAGGGCGTATGGCTCGGACTTAGTGAATTTTTTTTCGTGCCCCCCTTCACAGGAAAACGCGGATGTTGGAAATTATCCGGCGCCGGCCAGTGTCGGTTTCTGAGTCTAAATCTCATGTCCCAAGATAACCCGTGTCTCGCGTGCGGTGCCTGCTGCGCGTATTTTCGTGTCTCGTTTTACTGGGGCGAATGTCGCTCCGCCGGCGGTATTGTCCCGGATGACCGGGTCATACAGATTTCCCCACACCATGCCGCGATGATCGGTACGGACAGCAAGCCGGCTCGTTGTGTTGCCCTGCTGGGCGAGGTGGGCTCTGGCGTGCGTTGTTCCATGTATGAGCAGCGTTCCAGCCCGTGCCGCGAGTTTGCTGCATCCTGGGAGAACGGCGAGCACAACCCGCGCTGCGACGCCGCCCGTGCCGCCCATGGCCTGCCGCCGCTCACGCCACCGCTGCAACCGCATGTATCGCCAGACCGGGTCGCTTGATTTGTTGGGCCTTACGGCAGCGGCTGGGGGAAATTAAGCAAAAGGCGATCTTTTGCGCGAATCAGGGTCCGATAATCAACAGACCTTGGGGAGAGCCGCATGAAAGGTGCCGAAGCCTACGTCAATGATCAGTGGAACACCTGCGGGCTGGCAGAACTGCCCCAAGGAGCCGAGGCGCAGCGCATCAGCCTGCACTTCATCGTGCCGCGTGACGCGCAATTCACGGCGCTGCTGAACCATATCAGCACCGTGGCCCAGCGGCGGTTGTGCGAAGCCTACCCAGGCCGCGCGGTGCATGCCGAACCGGTAGCCGGCTCGGTGGTTGGCGACGGCACTGGAGACGGTATCACCCTGGTTTTCCACGTTGCGCCGCAGCCTGGCCAGGCTGTTGAGCAGACACCGGCAGGGGAGCGCTGATCAGCGCATCAGGGGCAGGCTGCGCCCCTGGCGGCGAAATCTGCGACAATCGCGCCCCTCCGATTTAACCGCGATTGCCTGATGACCGACGCCACCCCCGCCATTGGTACCTTGCTGAACACCCTTGACCAAGCCTTCATGGCGGACCGCCATCGCCTGCGACGCCAACTGCTCGACCTGCAGAAAAAAGGTGATGAGGCGAAGCTGGCGCAATGGCTGGAGCGTTTCCAGGCATCCGTGGCCAAGGTCGAGACGCGCTGCATGAGCGTGCCGTCGATCCGCTACGACGATCAATTGCCCATCGCCGCCAAGCGCGATGAGATTAAGGCGGCACTGGAAAAACACCAGGTGCTGATCATTGCCGGCGAAACCGGCTCGGGCAAGACCACCCAGTTGCCGAAGATCTGCCTGGAGATCGGCCGCGGCGTGCATGGCCTGATCGGTCATACCCAGCCGCGCCGGCTGGCGGCGCGCAGCGTGGCGACCCGCGTAGCGGAAGAAATCGGCACGCCGTTGGGCGAGCTGGTCGGCTACCAGGTGCGCTTTGAAGATCAAAGCACCGATCGCACGCTGATCAAGCTGATGACCGACGGCATCTTGCTGGCTGAAACCCAGCACGACCGCTTCCTGGAAAAATACGACACGCTGATCGTCGACGAGGCCCACGAACGCAGCCTGAACATCGACTTTCTGCTCGGCTACCTGAAAAAACTGCTGCCACGCCGCCCCGAGCTGAAAGTCATCATCACCTCGGCGACCATCGATCTAGAACGTTTCAGCGAGCATTTCAACGGGGCGCCCATCATCGAAGTCTCCGGGCGAACCTATCCGGTGGAAACCTGGTACCGGCCCTTGACTGCCGAAACCGATGAAGACGGCAACCGCGTCGAGGACGACCTCAGCGTTGATCAGGGCATCCTCGCCGCGCTGGCCGAGATCGAGGTCCATGAAAAATCCATCGGCAAGCGTCCCGGCGATGTGTTGGTGTTTTTGCCCGGCGAACGGGAGATCCGCGACGCCGCCGAGGTGCTGCGCAAGGCCAACCTGCGTTTCACCGAAGTCCTGCCGCTGTACGCACGGCTGAGCCCGGCTGAGCAGCAGCGCATCTTCCGGCCGGCCGCCGGGCGCAAGATCGTGTTAGCCACCAACGTCGCGGAAACCTCGCTGACCGTGCCAGGCATCCGCTACGTGATCGACTCCGGCACCGCGCGCATCAGCCGTTACAGCTATCGCGCCAAGGTGCAGCGTCTGCCCATCGAGGCGGTGTCCCAGGCCAGCGCCAATCAGCGCAAGGGCCGCTGCGGACGCGTCGAGCCGGGCATCTGCATTCGCCTGTACAGCGAGGAAGATTTCCTCGGTCGCCCGGAATTTACCGACCCGGAAATCCTGCGCACCAACCTGGCCGCCGTCATCCTGCAGATGCTGCACCTGCGCCTGGGAGATATCGCTGACTTCCCCTTTATCGAGGCGCCGGACGGCAAGGCGATCAGCGACGGCTTCAACCTGCTGCAGGAACTCTCAGCAGTCAGCCGCGAAAACCAGCTGACCCCGTTGGGCCGTCAGTTGGCGCGCATCCCCATCGACCCGCGCCTGGGCCGAATGCTGTTGGAAGCCGCGCAGCAGGGCAGCCTCGACGAGGTGTTGGTCGTCGCCAGTGCGCTGTCGGTGCAGGATGTGCGCGAACGCCCTTCCGACCGGCAGCAGGCCGCCGACCAGGCCCATGCGCAGTGGAAGGACGTGGATTCGGATTTCGCCGCGCTGATCAACCTGTGGCGCGGCTTTGAGGAACAGCGCCAGGCCCTCGGCTCCAGCGCCCTGCGCAGCTGGTGCCGCAGAAATTTCCTGAATTACCTGCGCCTGCGCGAATGGCGCGATGCCCATCGCCAGCTCACCTTAATCTGTCGCGAACTGCAGCTCTCCAGCAGCCCGAAAGGTGGCAGCAGCGGACTGGCTCGCGATCAGCGTGCTGCGATTGGGCCTCAGGGCCGTAGGGTGGATGGCCACCCCGTAAAAAGTGGCAAAGCCACCGAACCCGTTGTGCCCACCACCGACACCCGGGTCAACGCCATTGCCCGCCAGCAGGCCGAAGCCAGCGAGGCCGCGCAGAAGGCCAGAAACTACGCCGCCGTGCACAAGGCGATTCTGGCAGGCCTGCTTAGCCAGATCGGCCAGAAAACCGAAGACGGCGATTTTCTCGGCGCCCGCCAGCGGCGCTTCTGGGTACACCCTTCCAGCGTGCTCGGTCGCAAGAAACCGCAATGGCTGATGGCCGCCGAACTGGTGGAAACCACCAAGCTGTTTGCGCGCATGGTGGCCAAGATAGAGCCGGATTGGATCGAACCGCTGGCGGGCCACCTGATCAAGAAAAACCACTTCGAGCCGCACTGGGAGAAGAAGCGCGGCCAGGTGGTGGCGTTCGAACAGGTCACTCTGTACGGGCTGATCGTGGTGGGCAAGCGTCCGGTGCATTACGGACCCATCGACCCACCGGCGGCCCGTGAGTTGTTCATCCGCGAGGGTCTGGTACGGGGTGAAATCAACAGCCGCGCCAAGTGCCTGCGCGAGAATCGCGACCTGCTGGAGCTGCTCGACGAACTGGAAGCCAAGGCCCGCCGCCGCGACATTCTCGCCGACGAGGAAACGCTGTTCGCCTACTACGATGCACGCCTGCCGGCGGACATCTACCAGACCGCCACCTTCGAAAGCTGGTACAAGCGCGAGAGCGCTCAGGATCCGCAGCTGCTGGTGATGCGTGAGGAAGACGTCCTGGCCCGCGACGCCAGCGAAATCACCGCCGCCCAGTACCCCGATCTGTTGCGCATCGGCACGCTACAACTGCCGCTCACGTATCACTTCGAGCCTAATCACCCGCGCGACGGTGTGACTTTGCGCGTGCCTGCACCCTTGCTGCCGCAACTGCCCGCCGAACGCCTCGACTGGCTGGTGCCGGGCCTGATCGAAGCCAAGGCCATCGCCTTGGTGCGCGAGCTGCCCAAGGCGATGCGCAAGAATTTTGTGCCGGTGCCGGATTTCGTGCGTGCCGCACTGTCGAAAATCACCTTCGGCGAGGGCTCGCTGCCCGAGGCGCTGGGCCGTGAATTGCTGCGCATGACCGGCGCCCGCGTCTCGGATGAGGCGTGGGCCCATGCGCTCTCCGCTGTGGAAAGCCACCTGCGCATGAACATCGAAGTCGTCGATGGGCGGGGCAAGTTCCTCGGCGAAGGCCGCGACCTGGCCGAACTCACCGCACGCTTCGCCGACGCCAGCCAGGCGGCGCTGGCCATTCCCCAGACCGAAAAGACGCAACGGCCCGTCGAAGCCAAGGCCTTTGCCGAGGTGGCGGAAACTACCCAGCAACGCATCGCCGGCCTGTCGATGACGGTATTCCCGGCGCTGGTGGAAGAGGCTGGGGTGGTCAAGGAAGGGCGTTTCCCCACCCAGGCCGAAGCCGACTACCAGCACCGCCGCGCCTTGCAGCGCCTGCTGCTGCAACAATTGAGCGAACAGGCGAAATTCTTGCGCGGCAAGTTGCCCGGACTGACCGACATGGGCCTGCTGTACCGCGACCTGGGGCGTATTGACGCGCTGGTCGAGGATATTCTGCTGGCCAGTCTGGACGGCTGCATTCTCGAAGGCGTTGCGCCGCTACCCCGCGACGGCGCAGCGCTGGCCACCCTGGCCGAACAAAAGCGCGGCGCCTGGACCGAACACGCCGAGCGCCTGGCTCGTCTCACTCTAGAGATCCTCAAGCTCTGGCACACCCTGCAAAAGCGCTTCAAGGGGCGTATCGATTTGGCCCAGGCGGTGGCGCTCAACGACATCAAGGCGCAGCTGGGCAACCTGGTGTACCCCGGTTTCGTGCGCGACACCTCGCACGAATGGCTCAAGGAATACCCGCGCTACCTCAAGGCCATCGAACAGCGCCTCGACAAGGTGGGCAGCCAGCTACAGCGTGACCGTGTGTGGAGTGGCGAACTGGCTGGCTATTGGGAGCAGTACCAGGCCCGTCTCAAAAAGCATCAGCAGGAAGGCAAGCGCGATGCGAATCTGGTGCTGTACCGCTGGATGCTGGAGGAATACCGCGTCTCGCTGTTCGCCCAACAGTTGGGCACGAAGATGGCGGTGTCGGACAAACGCTTGAGCAAGCAGTGGGCAGCGGTGGAAGGCTGAAACATGACACCGCAGCTGCTTCAGGAGAGATTGCGAGTTGCTGGGTTTAGCGGAGAAACCGCGCATGGGGCGCTGCTGCTGGCTGCGACACGTCGTCGCGGCACCATGGCCTCTGGAGGGCGAAGCGCCTCATTGAGTTTGCCAACCTTCCGTTCGGCAAAACAAAAGACTGCGTTCGGCTCGTCTTTCCCGGCGATAATCATTGACTCGCTTCGATCCGCCTAGGTAGCGTGGGCAGTTGGCCATACTGACTCCGTCACCGACTGTTGCCAAGAACCGAGTCAATCACTCCAAACAATAACGACGGCGCTCCATAGGGGCGCCCTTCGGAGAGTTGCATGCAGACCAGCCAACTTCTGCTCGAAGGCGTAGAGATCATGCTATTTGGCATGGGATCCGTCTTTGTCTTTCTGGTTCTTCTGATTTACTGCATTCGCCTGATGTCATTCCTCACCGCTCGCTTTGTCAGCGAACCGGCGGCGACTCCGGCACCTATTCGGGCGGCTTCCGCTGTCGACGCCGATGCAGACACCCTGGCCGCCATCAAGGCCGCAATCCATCTCCACCGCGCGCGCCGCGCCTGACCCGGGAAAGGGAACATCCAATGACCGTTTCGAACAAGAAGCCGCTCGGCATTACCGACGTGGTGCTGCGTGACGCCCACCAGTCCATCCTGGCCACCCGTGTGCGTCTGGAAGACATGCTGCCGATCGCGCCCAAGCTTGATCAGGTGGGTTTCTGGTCGGTGGAAAGCTGGGGCGGGGCGACCTTTGACGCCTGCATTCGTTACCTGGGTGAAGACCCCTGGGAGCGCATCCGCGAGCTGAAGAAGGCGATGCCCAACACCCGCCAGCAAATGCTGCTGCGTGGCCAGAACCTGCTCGGCTACCGGCACTACGCCGATGACGTGGTGGAAAAGTTCGTCGAGCGCGCCGCGATCAACGGCGTGGACGTGTTTCGCGTATTCGACGCGATGAACGACCCGCGCAACCTGGACACCGCGCTGCGCGCCGTGAAGCGCCAGGGCAAGCACGCCCAGGGCACCATTTCCTACACCACCAGCCCGGTGCATACCCTGCAGATGTGGGTCGACCTGGCCAAGCAGATCGAGGACATGGGCGCCGACTCGGTGGCCATCAAGGACATGGCCGGCATCCTCACCCCGTACCAGGCCTATGAGCTGGTCTCGCGGCTGAAGGCCAGCCTGACTATTCCGGTGCACATGCAGTGTCACGCCACCGCCGGGCTGTCCACTGCGGCCATCCTCAAGGCCGTGGAAGCCGGTATCGACAACGTCGACACGGCCATCTCCTCGCTGTCCATGACCTATGGCCATTCGCCAACCGAGTCGGTGGTGGCGATCTTCCAGGGCACCGAGCGCGACACCGGCCTGAATCTGGAGCTGCTCGAAGAAGTGGC
The DNA here is from genome assembly GCF_052245235.1 of Pseudomonas sp. B392_1p. Taxonomy (NCBI): domain Bacteria; kingdom Pseudomonadati; phylum Pseudomonadota; class Gammaproteobacteria; order Pseudomonadales; family Pseudomonadaceae; genus Pseudomonas; species Pseudomonas sp. B392_1p. Next base: position 8,034 of record NZ_JBQPXM010000006.1, on the reverse strand, counting down.
CGCCTACTTCCGCGAGGTGCGCAAGAAATACGCGAAGTTCGAAGGCACCCTGCGCGGCGTCGATTCGCGCATCCTGGTTGCCCAGGTGCCCGGCGGCATGTTGACCAACATGGAAAGCCAGCTCAAGGAGCAGGGTGCGCTGGACAAGTTCGACCAGGTGCTCGAGGAAATCCCGCGTGTGCGCGAGGACCTGGGCTTCATCCCGCTGGTCACCCCCACCTCGCAGATCGTCGGCACCCAGGCGGTGATCAACGTGCTCACCGGCGAGCGTTACAAGTCGATCACCAAGGAAACCGCCGGCGTGCTCAAGGGCGAGTATGGCGCGGCGCCGGCGCCGTTCAATGCCGAATTGCAGACCCGTGTGCTGAACGGTGCCGAGGCCATCACCTGCCGTCCGGCCGACCTGCTGGACGCCGAGATGGACAAGCTGACCGTCGAGCTCCAGGGCATTGCCCGCGAGAAGGGCATCCAGTTGGCCGCCGACGTGATCGACGACGTGCTGACCTACGCGCTGTTTCCACAGATCGGCCTGAAATTCCTCGAGAACCGTGGCAACCCGGCGGCCTTCGAGCCGGTGCCAAACGGCCAGGAGCTGGCAGCACCCCGCGAGGCCGGCAAGCCGGAGGTCTATACCGTGGACGTCAACGGCAAGTCCTTCGTGGTGCAGGTCAACGAGGGCGGCGACATCGAAGGCATCAAGCCGCTCAATGGCGCTGCGGGACAACCGGCCGCAGCGGCCGCCGCTTCGGCGCCGACCTCAGGCGAGCCGCAGCCGGCTCCGCTGGCCGGCAACATCTTCAAGGTGCTGGTGCAGCCTGGGCAGATGGTCCAGGAGGGCGATCTGGTGGTGATTCTCGAGGCCATGAAGATGGAAACCGAGATTCGTGCCTTCAGGGCAGGCACCGTCGCGTCGGTCGACGTTAAAGTCGGTGATGCAGTATCGGTCGGCAATTCCCTGCTGAGCATCGCTTAAGGAGCGTTCCATGGAAAAGTTGCTCACGCTCTGGCAGAGCACCGGCCTGTACCATCTGGAAGCCGGCCAGGCCCTGATGATGGTGGTCTGTTCCGCGCTGATCTACCTGGCGATCCGCAAGGGCTTCGAACCGCTGCTGCTGATTCCCATCGGCTTCGGCGGCATCCTGGCTAATATCCCGGTGGCCAACATGGCCGAGGGGGTCGGCATCCTCAATCTCTTTTATGAGGTGGGCCTGCCGACCAGCGTGTTCCCGCTGCTGATCTTCATGGGTGTTGGCGCCATGACCGATTTCGGTCCTATGCTGGCCAATCCCAAGACGCTGCTGCTCGGCGCCGCCGCACAGTTCGGCATCTTCGGCACACTGCTGGGCGCCCTAGCGCTGACCGCCAGTGGTATCCCCGGTATGGAGTTCACGCTCAAGGAAGCGGCGTCAATCGCCATCATCGGCGGTGCCGATGGCCCCACCTCGATCTTCGTCACCTCCAAACTGGCACCGGACCTGCTTGGCCCGATCGCCGTGGCCGCGTACTCCTACATGGCGCTGGTGCCACTGATCCAGCCGCCGATCATGCGCGCGCTGACCACTCCGGAGGAGCGCGCCATCGTCATGACCCAGCTGCGGCATGTCAGCCAAGTGGAGAAGATCATCTTCCCACTGCTGCTGTGCCTGCTGGTCGGCATGCTGCTGCCGGACGCCGCGCCCCTGATCGGCATGTTCGCCTTCGGCAATCTGCTGCGCGAATGCGGCGTGGTGGATCGCCTGGCGGATACCTCGCGCAATGCGCTGATCAACATCATCACCCTCGCACTGGGCCTGACGGTCGGCTCCAAGCTGTCCGCCGATGCCTTCCTGCAGATGAAGACGCTGGGCATCCTGGCGCTGGGCATGGTGGCCTTCTCGGGCGGTACTGCGGCGGGGATCATCATGGCCAAGATCATGAACCGCTTCAGCACCACCAAGATCAATCCGCTGATCGGTTCGGCCGGTGTCTCGGCGGTGCCTATGGCGGCGCGGGTCTCAAACAAGGTCGGCCTGGAGGCCAACCCGCAGAACTTCCTGCTGATGCATGCCATGGGGCCCAACGTGGCCGGGGTCATCGGCTCGGCTGTGGCGGCGGGGGTGCTGCTCAGCTTCGTCGGCTGATCGGCGTTTGCTTCGTCAGAACCCCGCCTGGTGCGGGGTTCTTTTTTGGCGAGCCCGGTGGGCTGGTCGGTCTCTGCTGCGCACCGAGTCCATCTGGGCCTCACGGGGCGTGCATTCTTCTGTCTGTGTGTTTCTTGTCACATTTTGCGGCCAGTGAAAGCGGATCCCAAAGGCATCGACTAGAGTTCTCACAGCCCTTTTTTAGAGGTCGTGCCATAGAGCCGACTCTCGCGCAGCAGGATGCTGAACGCCGACATGGATGTCTCCCGCGTACTGTCCGAAGTGGTCCGGACCCTCTTGTGCCTGTTGCTGGTCCTGCCGATGGCGCACGCCCGCGCCGGGGATGTCGACGATGAGCTCAAGGGCTTCATCGTCGACCAGACCATCACTCACATCGGCCATTTCTTCTACCGTCACTTTAGCGAACGGCTGCGTGACATCAGCCGCCTGGACTTCAACCTGGTAGTGCGCGAACGACCCTCGGCGCGCTGGGGCAGTCTGGTGTGGGTGGAATACGAGCAGGGTACGGTGTATCGCCGTTTTCTGTCGCCCAATACAGCCGAGCTTCAGGCAGTGGCCTATGCCGCAGCCGATCAGGTCAAGGAGACGGTGACCCGTCGTCGACTGGAAATTCTTCTGCAGGACACCACGGACATGGATCGAGACGAACTATGAAGAGACACTTGATTGCGCGGTCCGCCGCGCTGTGGCTGGCTGGCGGCTTGTTGGGCGTCGTGCAGGCCAGTGAGCTGGTCTATACGCCGATTAACCCCTCGTTCGGAGGCAGCCCCCTGAATGGAGCCTGGTTGCTGGGCAACGCCCAGGCGCAGAACGATCACTCCAGCTCAAGCCCAGGCCTAGGGGCGGGCTATGCCGGTACCACGGCGCTGGAACGCTTCACCAGCCAGCTGGAATCACGGCTGTTGTCGCAATTGATGACCAACATCGAGAGCGGCGAAACCGGCACCCTGACCACCAGTGCGTTCATCATCGAAATTCAGGATAACGCCAATTCAGGCATCCTCAGCATCCTGGTGACCGACCGAAAAACTGGAGAAGTGTCGGAAATTGTTCTTAGTGGCTGGACGCCGAACTGATTGATGGAACAAGGATGTGGAATGAGAACCTTACTAGCAGTAGCACTGGCCTGCGCGTTGTTGCAGGGCTGTTCGTTGCGCGAGCCGATGCCGGCCGAGCTTGATGCGGAAATTCCCACACTCACGCCCAGGGCGTCCACTTATCATGATTTGGTCAACATGCCCAAGCCAAAGGGGCTGGTGGTCACGGCGCTGTACGGCTTCCGCGACCAGACAGGGCAATACAAGCCGACCCCCGCCAGTTCGTTTTCCACCAGCGTGACCCAGGGCGCGGCGAGCATGCTGATGGACGCCCTGCAAGCCAGCGGCTGGTTCATGGTGTTGGAGCGCGAGGGGCTGCAAAACCTGTTGACCGAGCGCAAGATCATCCGCGCCTCGCAACAGAAGAACAACACACCGGCCAACATTCTTGCCGAGTTGCCGCCCCTGCAGGCGGCCAATATCGTGATGGAGGGGGGTATCGTCGCCTTCGACAGCAACGTGCGGACCGGTGGGGAGGGGGCCCGCTACCTCGGGATCGGGGTGTCTAGCGAATACCGCGTCGATCAGGTAACGGTGAGCCTGCGGGCGGTGGACGTGCGCAGCGGACAGGTGCTGGCCAACGTCATGACCAGCAAGACGATCTACTCGGTGGCGCGTAGCGCTGGCGTGTTCAAGTTCATCGAACTCAAGGATCTTCTCGAAGTGGAGGCCGGCTATACAATCAATGAGCCCGCCCAGCTCTGCGTGCTCTCGGCCATCGAAGCAGCTGTTGCACACCTGATCGCCCAAGGCATTGAGCGCAGGTTGTGGCAGGCCGCCGATCAAACGGCGCTGGCGGAGTCCACGCTGGGCAAATACCTGACCCACTAGCTTGAGTGCTGTCCCGCCAAAAGAAAAACCCGGAGCCTGGCTCCGGGTTTTCTTTTTAATGCTGCACGTGCGCAGTCGCAGGCGACTGCGCACTGAAGGTCAACGCTGGGTGGCGATGGCCTGGTTGGCCGTGCCGAACTGATGGATATTGCTGACCTGGTTGTAGCCGGCCTGGGTGATGACCGCATGGTTGAGCGAGCCGGCCTGGCTGACGTAGGCGCTGTTGAAGCCACCGGACTGCACGAGGTCGGCCGTGTTGAGGTGACCGCTCTGGTAGGCGTGGGCGCGGTTGTAGCTGCCGCCCTGATCCAGATTGACAACGTTTTCCGTACCGCTGCTGTTGCCCGCGAAGCTGTTGTAGCTGCCGCGCTGATCGGCGATCAGCAGGTTGTCGCTGCCGTTCTGGTCGAAATACAGCTCGTTGTAGCTGCCGGTCTGGGTCACCAGGCCGCGGTTGAAGTCGCCGTAGGCGCCGACGTTCGCCGTGTTGCCTTGGCCGCTCTGCTCGAGTTCGTGACGGTTGCCTACGCCCTGCTGGGTCAGGGTGGCAGAGAGATTTGCGCCCCGGGTCTGCTGGACGTACAAATTGTTGGCTTCACCGGTCTGCAGGGTGGTGATCCGGCTGTGGTCAGCCTGAAACTGATGGGCGTCGACTACTTGCAGACTGCCGAGCTGCTGCACATCGATCTGGCTGCCAACCTGTTCGATCTGGGAGATGAGCGCTGAGCTGTTCACGCCGTCCTGCAGGGTGGTTATCTGGTTGTTGCCGGTGTCGCCCTGGTAGACACGGATGCTGTGCAGGTTGCCCTGTTGCTGGATCTCGATGACGCCGCCATCGTTCAGGGTCTGGATGGCCGAGGCCTGGTGATGCGCACCTTGCTGGTCGATCAGCGCGCGGTTGTGGCTGCCATGCAGCTCCTGGCGAATGCTGGCATCGTTGAATGCGCCATGCTGGAGAGTGGTCGCGGTGTTATGGGCGCCGCCCAACTGCACAGCGGAACTGTCATGGCCATGGCCCTGCTGGAACTGCCAGATGGTGTTGGCGCGGCCGCCGAACTGGCTGGCGTGGCCGTCATTCTCCTGGCCGTCCTGCACCTGCTTGATCAGGCTGCCGTTGCCGGCCCGGTACTGGTCGGCGTCGAGTCGGTTGTTGGCACCGATCTGTGCCTGGCCGACGGTGCCGGCACTGCCGACTTGTACCGACTGGGCATCGTTGCGAACGCCGGTCTGGCCCTGAACGACGTTAGCGCGCCCACCGAATTGCTGGACGGCTGCGCTGTTCTCCTGACCCGATTGGATTTGCAGGGAAAAATTGTCGGCCAGCACCGGGCTGGCGGCCAGAATCAGCATCGCTGCTGCGAGAGGGGTCTTCCTGAACATATGTTGCCTCCTTGCTGTGGTGGTTACTGCATTTTCTTCTTGTGAGCCTCAGCGCTGACGAACATGGGCGCTCTGCCCGACGCCAACCTGAGTGATCCGGCCGTACAACCCCGAACCGCTCTGCTCGATGCTGGCGGTGTTATGTGCTCCGGACTGGATGATGTCTGCCTGGTTGCCCACGCCGAACTGAACAATGGCCGCCTGGTTGCCATAGCCTTGTTGCCAGATGCTGGCCATCAAGTTGCTTCCCTGTTGCAACAGGTAGGCTTCATGGTGGCTGCCTTGCTGGACAACGCTGCCGAGCAACGACTCTCCCGACTGCTCGATAGCGGCAAGGTTGTAGTGGCCGATCTGGCTGATGTGCAACTGCTGTTCGCCGGGGATGAAAATTCGCGCCTCGTACAGGTCGCTGCCGGCGAGATCGGCGTTGTCCAGCAGATCAAAGGCGGATGCCGCCCCGCAGTGCAGGGTCAGGGCAAGAAGTGCGGCAAAAGGGGCATGTTGGCGTTTCATCCCATATCCTTGGGGCTGTTTAGCGGTCGCTTCCTGCGACTCGCTCTGCATTTCGTTGCCAGAAAACAGCGGATGCTCTGGTATTTGCCAGAGCATGGTTCAGGTTGTACGTTTCGGCAAATCGATGCATGCAAGTGTGCAAAGGCGTCTGGCACCTGTGGTGTATGCGCAAGAGAGCTGAAATTCATTGAGGAAAAGCGATGAGTACCATCGTCCGTATCGCAGCCCGCAGCGCCGACCTCGGCGAGGGCTTGCTCGTTCGCCGCGCGCTGCCCAGTCGCCGGCAGCGCATGGTCGGCGCCTGGTGCTTTCTCGATCATGCCGGCCCGGTTGATTTTGCGCCGGGCCAGGGCATGCATGTCGGCGCCCATCCGCACACGGGGTTGCAAACCTTCACCTGGTTGATCGAGGGCGAAGTCCTGCATCGCGACAGCCTGGGTAACGAGCAGCTCATCCGCCCCGGTGCGGTCAATCTGATGACGGCCGGACGGGGTATCGTGCACACCGAGGATTCAGCCGATGGCCAGCGTCTGCACCTGGCGCAATTGTGGATTGCGCTGCCGCCCGAAGCGCAGGATTGCACGGCGGATTTCGCGCACTACACCGATCTGCCGCATTGGCAGCAGGGCCATGCTCAACTGACTCTGCTGGCGGGCACCTACGGTGAACGCAGCGCCCCGGCCCACGTGTACTCGCCGCTGGTAGGGCTGGACATTCGTTGTGAGGCGGCGACGACAGTCGACCTGCTGCTGGATACTGAATTCGAATATGGGCTGCTGCCGATGAGTGGCGACGTCACCGTGGATGAAGAGTGCGTTCAGGTCGACGAATTCGCCTACTTCAAGCCCGGCCGCGCTCACCTGCGCCTGAGTCTGGCCGCTGGCGCCAAGATACTGCTGCTCGGCGGGCGTCCCTTCGAACAACCGGTGCTGATGTGGTGGAACTTCGTGGGCTTCAGCAAGGCCGCCATTGCCGAGGCGCAACGTCAGTGGGAAAGCAGCGACCCCCGCTTTGCTCCGGTTGGGGCCGGCAGCGCGCCACGCTTGGCGGCACCGCCTTTGCCATGGCGCGATTACTGAGGGGCGAGGTGGGCGGCGGGACCCAGATAACCGCTAGGGTTCGCGCAGATCGACGGCACGAGCGCCCTGGCCGTCGAACAAATGGTTGAGCCGTTCGGGCAGCAGTCTTGCCGCACGGCTTTCATCGCCCAGGATGCGGATATCGCTGTACTTCCTGCCGGATAACACCGCCAGCCCGGCGGCGTCACGGATCACGCTGGGGCGCAGGAACACCATCAGGTTGCGTTTGATATGCGTGTCGGTGGTCGAGCGGAACAGGCGACCCAGCCAGGGAATGTCACCGAGCAGCGGCACCTTGGACACGCTCTGCGTGATGTCGTCCTGGATCAGCCCGCCGAGCACCACCACCTGGCCGTCGTCGGCGAGGATGGTGCTCTTGATCGAGCGCTTGTTGGTGATCAAATCGACCGCGCCAGTGTTCAGGCTGGCGGCGGGGGCGATGGAGGAAATTTCCTGCTCGATTTCCAGGCGCAGGGTGGCACCCTCGTTGATGTGCGGGGTGACTTTGAGGGTCACGCCGATGTCCTGGCGCTCGATGGTGGTGAACGGGTTGCTGGCGCCGTCGCTGGTGGTGGTGTAGGAGCCGGTCTGGAACGGCACGTTCTGGCCGACGAGGATTTCCGCCAGCTGGTTGTCCAGGGTCAGCAGGCTGGGCGTGGACAGCAGGTTGCTCTTGCTGTTGGACGACAGTGCGGTGATCAGCGCGCCGAAGCTGTCGCTGCCGATGCCGATGATGGCGCCATCGGGCAGGCCCGTTTCCGGCACGATGACCTCGTCCTGCAGGTTTTGCAGCACGGTGCCCACCGACAGGCCGGTGCCGTTGAAGTTGATCGCGCCCACGCCGCCGCGACTGCCACGCGCATCGATCGCCCACTGCACGCCGAGGGCGTCGGTGATGTCGCCGGACACCTCGACGATGGCCGCCTCGACCAGCACCTGGGCGCGCGGCACATCGAGCTGGCGGATGATCGACTCGAGCATGCCGATGACGTC